>BEIC01000074.1 GCA_002898875.1 bacterium HR26 | reverse complement strand
CGTCGCTGCGACGGCCTCCGGGACGACGTCCGGGTCGGTGAGCGCGCCGAGCTCGACCAGCCACACGCCATCCGGGTAGACCGCCACCAGCTCCGACGCGACCACGAGCGCGAGGCGGGTCTTGCCGCAGCCGCCGACCCCAGTCAGCGTGAGCAGACGAGCCGGCACGGGGTCGACCAGCAGCTCGGCGATTGCCTCCTTCTCCCGCTGCCTGCCGACGAAGCTGGTGAGCTGCACGGGCAAGTTGTCTCGCCGCGGCGCCGCCGGTTCCGGGGCGCTACTCGGCTTCGAGGGAGCCGGGAAAGTACCCGACAGGATCGCGAGGTAGAGGCTCTGCGTCGCCGGGTCCGGCGCGACGTCGAGTTCGCGCCGCAGCGTGTCGCGCAGCCGGCGGTACTGGCGCAGCGCCTGCTGGCGCCGGCCAGTGAGCGCGAAGAGACGCATCAGGCGGACGTGGACGTCCTCGAGCGCCGGCTCGAGCGCGACCGCTCGCTCCAGCGTCGCGATCGCCGACGGGTACTCGCCGTCTCGCTCGTGCAGGTCGGCCAGCTCGAGGAGCAGTCCCAGGAACGTCTCGCGGAGCGACTCGCGCCGCATGGTCGTCCAGTCCTCGTAGCGCTCCTCCGGGAGCAGGTCGCCAGCATAGAGGTCAATAGCCGCCTGGTAGGCCGCGACCTCGCCGGAGCGGCGAGCGGCTGCCGCGGCCGCTTCGAACGCCTCCACGTCGATCCAGAGCGGCCCCTCAGGGTAAAGCAGCAGGCGCTCGCCGCGAGTCTGGACGAGCGCCTGCGGGGGAGCCGGTAGCGCACGGAGCACGCGCCTGGCTGCGTGGAGCGCGGAGCGTAACCGGGCCGAGGAGATCTCCAGATCTTCGTCGGGCCAGAGGAGGTCGATGACCTCATCGCGATAGAGCGCGTGTGTCGGAGAGAGCGCGAGGAGCTTGAGCACGGCAGCGGCCGCCCACCCACGCCAGCTCGCGCCGCTCAGCGTCACGCTTTCCAAAGCGATCGAGAACCCACCGAGGAGCTGGATCCGGAGCGTCGCCGGCTCGCTCGCCGGTCGCTGTGCAGGCTCGCCAGGCACTCCGGATGGGTCGGCAAGCCCGCGGCCGGAGCCGCCGCTGGAACGCGCATCCCGATTGGCGGCCGCCTCCCCGGCTGGACGCTCGATCACGACCGATATCCGCATCCCGATGGAGCTTGCCCTCGTTACTGGCATGATACTCACAGGCGCGGCTTCGGCCAAGAGGATGAACGTCCCGCTTCCGGGGCTCGGGCTGGAAGGAGCAGATGCGCGGGCAGCAGTGCCAGCGGGCGGCCGGTGGGCTGGCGGAGCAGGTGATCCTACGCCCCACCTCGCCCCACTGCCTGCCGGAGCGCCTGGACGAGGTCGCCGTCCTGATCGGGCAGAACGGTACGGGCATCGATCAGCAGGCGCCCGCTCTCGACCCGCGGCATCACCGCCGGCCGGCCGGTCCGCAGGCGGTGGGCGAGCTGGTCGAGCGTCAGGCCATGCGCGCGGGCGACCGCCTCCGGGATCGCCAGCGCGCGGCTCGGGAGTGTCTCGCCAGGCAGCGAGCCGCCCCCGACCGTCGCCTGGCTCTCGACTACTGCCAGGCCAGGCACGTGACCGAGCTGGGCCAGCCACGATCGGCACCGTGCCTCGAGCTGGTCCAGCGGCGTGCTGATCATCTGCCAGACCGGAACCTTGGCCAACGCCTCGTGATAGAGATAGTGGCGCAGGGTCGCGGCGATACCCGCGAGGGCCGTCTTGTCGGCCCGCACCGCCCGCGCCAGCGGGTGCGCGGCCACGCGGCTCACTAGCTCCCACTTGCCGGAGATAATGCCGGCTTGCGGCCCGCCCAGCAGCTTGTCGCCGGAGAAGCAGACGATATCGACTCCGGCTGAGAGTGCCTCCCCCACCGTCGGCTCGTGGGCCAGGCCGAAGGGCGCGGTGTCGAGCAGCGCCCCGCTGCCCAGGTCCTCGATCAGGATGAGGCCACGCTGGTGGGCCAGTTCCGCCAGCTCGGCCAGCGCCGGCTGGGCGGTGAACCCGACGATCCGGAAGTTGCTCCAGTGCACCGAGAGGATCGCTGCCGTCTCCGAGGTAATCGCGGCCGCGTAGTCGCGCACGTAGGTCCGGTTGGTGGTCCCGACTTCAACCAGCCGGGCGCCGCTCTGCGCCAGGACCTCCGGGATCCGGAATCCCCCGCCGATCTCGATGGACTGGCTGCGCGAGACGATGACCTCACGCCCAGCGCAGAGCGCGCTCAGCACCAGCAGCACGGCGGCGGCGTTGTTGTTGACGACCAGCGACGACTCGGCTCCGACGAGCAGGCGGAGCAGCCGGCTGATCTCTACCATGCGCCCACCCCGGCGACCGCTGTCCAGCTCCAGCTCCAGCGGGGTGTAGCGCGAGGCGGCCAGGGCCATCGCCCGCGCCGCCTCCGCGCTGACGGGAGCGCGCCCGAGGTTGGTATGGATGATCACCCCGGTCCCGTTGATGAGAGGCGTCAAGCGCGGATGCTCCAGTTGATCGAGCTCTCGCCTGACCGCGTCGATGATCTGGTCCGGATCGACCTCTGCCGTGCCGCTCAGGATCGCTGCGCGGACGCGGCCGACGACCTGCTGCGCGACCTGCGTGACGACCTCGTTGGGGAATCGCTCCAGATAGCCTTCCAGCTCAGGGTAGGCCAGGATCGCGCTGATGGACGGGATCTGGCGCAGTCGCTGCTGCTTCTCCGGCTCCGATCCGGCTAGCGATGGCGTCCCAGGAACGTCCTCAGCCATCCCAGATTGCCCTTTCGATCACTACCGCGATACCGGCAGAGCGGGCACTCCACGCTTGCCTGACCTGCGGGGATAGCGTACCGCGATTGGAGGGAGGATGGTTCCCTCGCCATCTACAAGGCACATCGCTGACCAGGAGCCGAAGGCAGAAAGCAAGAGAGGACGGTTCGAGCCGTCCTCCAGGTCGGGGAGAGAGGATTTGAACCTCCGACCTCCGCGTCCCGAACGCGGCGCGCTAACCGGGCTGCGCCACTCCCCGTCAACGCAGGAGTATACCACGATCTCCCGAAGGCGAACAATGATCGCGATAGCCGGCCGCCAGCAGCAGAGCGTATACTCGTAGCCCAACGGTTCACACGCGACCGCTCGGCAACTCTCCGGACAAACCGCATCCCAGAAACGGAGGTGGACGGCCATGATGACGGTCATCACCGAGGTCACGATCGAGCCGGGCCAGGAACCGCAGTGGGATCGAGCCTTCCAGGAGCGGATCGACGACGTGCGCAATCAGCCAGGCTGGATCGAGGTTCAGCTCCTGATCCCGGTCGACGCGCCGAACAAGCGGGTCGTGGTCGGCACCTGGCGCTCGCGTGCCGACTGGGAGGCCTGGCACGAGACGGAGGTGTTCAAGAAGACGAAGGAGATCATGGACGCGGTCGAGCAGCAGAAGGGCGAAGACCGCTGGTTCGAGGTGGTCACCCGGCAGAGCGCTGAGGGGGCGACGTCCAAGCAGGCCCGCTGACGGCCCCTCCGCACGGCAGCGGGCCACGGTCCGGCCCATCTCCCGGCCGAATGGTAGGGGCGAGTGATCATTCGCCCCTACAAATCAATTGCTCTAAGCTGCACAAAAGCAGGCGATGCTCAGCATTCAGTCTCTTGCGGGCACGTGCGCGCTGTCCCCGGAGAGCCTGTATCCTCGGCCGCAGCCCGTGAACGGAGCGCGCCGGCCGGCGCACCCTACAGGTGCTCGGCGAACCAGCGCAGGATATGTTGCAGCCGTTCGACCCGGTGCTTGGGCTTGCCCGACCGTGAAAGCCCGTGGCTCTCGTCCGGGAAGCGCACGAACTCCACCGTGCGGCCCAGCTTCTTGAGCCAGACGAAGAGCTGCTCGGCCTGCTCGATGGGGCAGCGGTAGTCCTGCTCGCTGTGCAGGATCAGGAGCGGCGTCTTCATCTGCGGCGCGTAGGTGAGCGGCGAGAGCCGCCGGTAGAGCTCCGGCTGCTCCCAGGGCGTGCCGCCGATCTCGTGCTCGCCGAAGTGGAAGCCGATGTCGCTGGTACCGTAGAAGCTGGCCAGGTTGGAGACGCAGCGCTGGGTGACCGCCGCCTTGAACCGGTCGGTGTGGCCGATCACCCAGTTGGTCATGAAGCCGCCGTAGGAGCCGCCGGTGACGCCGAGCCGGTTAGAGTCGACGTAGCCTCGCTCGATCACCGCGTCGACCGCGCCCATCAGATCGGGCATGTCAGCCTCGCCCCAGGCGCCGCGCGTGCAGGAGAGGAACTGCTGCCCGTAGCCCTGGCTCCCGCGCGGGTTGGTGTAGAGCACAACGTAGCCCTGCGCGGCCAGGAGCTGGAACTCGTGGAAGTAGACATTGCCGTACATCGCGTGCGGCCCGCCGTGGATCTCCAGCACCAGCGGGTAGCGCACGCCCTCGCGGAAGCCGATCGGCTTCATGATCCAGGCGTGGATCGGCCGGCGGTCTTCGCTCGCGCTCGGCAACCAGACCTCCTCCGGCTCGGAGAGCTCGACGGTCGCGAAGAAGTCCTCGTTCACCCGCGTCAGGCGGCGCTCGTCCGAGCCATCGGCCGAGCAGACGATGATGTCGCAGGGGTTCAGCGGTTCGGAGACGGTACAGGCGATGCGCGAGCCGTCGGCGCTGAGGCTGAAGTCGAGCACCCGGCGCCGGCCGCCGACGATGAGCTGCGGCTCGCCACCCCCGGCGGGTACCCGATACAGGTGCACGTTGCCCTGATCGCTCACCTGGACGTAGATCCACCGTCCATCCGGCGACCAGATCGGGCCGGGCTTCGAGCTCGCCGCCGTGTCGGTGAGCACCTCGTCCTCCACCGAGCGGTCAAGCGCGGCGGTGAGGCTCGCCGGCTCCCCGCCACCGGCGGCGACCGTCCAGAGCTGGTGGTTGCGTGACGAGCCGGCGAAGGGCTCGCGGTGCCCGGTGAAGGCCAGGGCAGTGCCGTCCGGCGACCAGACCGGCTTGAAGAAGTAGGCGGCGTCGCCGGTCGCCAGCGGGCGCGGCTCGCCGCCGCTCGCCCGCACTGCCCAGATCTCGCTCACCGTGTTGTACTCGCGGTCTGGCGTCCGGTTGGAGACGAAGGCGATCTCATGCCCGCCCGGCGACCAGGCCGGCCAGCTATCGTCGAAGTCGCCGGACGTGACCTGCCAGGGGCGACCGCCGTCCACCGGGACGCACCAGAGATGCGAGCGCTTGTCGTCGAGGAAGCCGGGGGTGCCGTCGGAGCGGTAGCGGATGCGCGTGATGCGCACGACGTCAGTCTCTGGCTCGGGCTCCTTCTCCGGCGGCTCGGCGGTCTCCGCCTTCGTCACCACGGCGAGCGTCGTGCCGTCTGGCGACCAAGCGAAGTAGGTGACTGGCTCAGGGAAGCGGGTGAGCTGCTGGGCCTCGCCGCCCACCAGGTGAATCAGCCAGACCTGATCCTTGCCCGACCGGTTCGAGAGGAACGCCAGCCAGTCGCCACGAGGCGACCAGCGCGGGAAGCTGTCGCGGGCGTCGGCGGTCGTGAAGCGGACCGGCTCGCCGCCGGCCACGTCGACGAGCCAGATCGAGGACCGGTAATCGTTGCGTTCCCGGTCGAGCACCGTGCGGACGTAGGCGACGCGCTGGCCATCCGGCGAGATCTGCGCGTCGCTCACCAGCGCGATCTCGTAGATGTCCTCGGGCGTCAGCCGCCGCTTGCCAGTGCTCTCTTCGGCCATCGCCTTCCCTCTCCCTCACCCCCTCACCGTCACCGACATACTACCATGGACGGCGTCCCGATCGGCCGGCGGGGCGCACCGACACCGGGTACTCCCGCCTCTGGCGCAGCGATGCCGTGAGCAATCCTCGGCTCGAAGCGATGGCAGCGAGGTCGGGTCAGTGGACCGCTTCGTCCAGCCCGCGCTGGCGCAGGACGAGCGCGCGCAGCCGGCCCAGGATCTCCTCGCGCTGGGCCTGGTAGCTCTCCTCGTCGATCTCGCCAGCTGCTCGCTGCTCATCCAGCCGGTTGAGCGCCGCCGCGAGCTCAAGCCGCTCGTCCCCCGGCACTGGCTCACCGGCGGGCGAGCCCTCTTCCGGCTCCACGCCGGCCTCTCCCGGCACCGGCTCAGTCGAAGCACGCCGCTGCTTCACGATCTGATAGGTCAGCACGCTGGCGATGATCAGGCCTATCCCGGCCACGACAGCAGCGATGAGCGGACCGAGCGGCAGGTCGAGCAGCCCACCGCCAGCGCGCGGCAGCTTCGAGACCTGCACCGTCATCCGGTCTCCGACCACTGGCCCGTCGATCGAGAAGACGCGGTACAAGACGCCGCTTACCTCGACCGTCCCGCTGTCCAGCAGCGAGCGCGAGCTGAGCTCGTACGTTCCCTCGCGCACCAGCACGCGCAGCGTGCCCGTCGGCATCGCGGTGCCGACCGTCAGCGTCGCGCGCGTCCCGGAGTAGGGCACGCTGTAGCTGAGGACAACGTTGTGGGTGCCTGGTGGCAACGGCCCTGTCGTCACCAGGGTGCCGTCCGCCTCGAGACGCGGCTGGCCGTAGTCGAAGCCCGGCTGCGGGCTGATCTCCAGCGCGCCTTCCGGCAGCGGCAGCCGCAGCACCGCGCCGTCCGGCCCGCCCAGGTAGGTGCGGTCGCTCTGGTTGTTGACGATCACGATGTCCATGATGTCGATCGTCTTCAGCTCCGGCGCCGCGCCCGCAACCACCAGCGAGCGCGAGCCGATGCTGACGACGCTGGGATCGGTGGTGGTCTCGTAGACCGCCACTTCGGTCTCGACGCTGGGGTTCTGCGTGAGCTGGATCATCGAGCTGGAGTACTCGACGCCCTGGTAGGTGACGAACGCCAGGTACGCCTCACCGTCGGCGATCGGGAGATCCGCGAACGTGAACCGACCGTCGGCGCCGACGGTCACGGTGTACTCCTGGGCCAGCTCCATCCCGCGGAAGCGCCGCAGCGTCACGGTCAGGCCCTCCACGCTCCCGCCGCCTGCGGTACCGTTGCGCACCACACCGCTGATCGTCCCCGTCTCGGCCGCTGCCACCGGCCAGGGCAGCAGGTTGAGAGCGAGGAGGAAGAGGATGAGCATCCGACGCATCGACGAGCCGTGTCTCCCTCACGCGACATCGCGGCGCCTCCGGGCCGCGCCGACCGCCAGAAGTGTAGCAGGGCCACGCGGGATCGATCCCCGCGCCAGCGCCGCGAGCGTGTTACGCCTCGATGGCTCGCCTCGAGGGTCAGAACCGGCTGCGTCAGGGAGCGTCTCTACCCGTCGCCTCGCGTCGAGCGCTCGGCCAGCCACTGGTCGAGCGGCGGCACCCGCGGGTCGACCTGCCGCAGCTCGTAGTACGGGATCGCCGGCCGGTAGATCTCGAAGATGCGGCGCAACTCGCCGACCGGCTCCTCGTGCAGGTCGACACGCAAGTCGACCCGGGCGAAGTCCTTCCGGTCATAGACGACCAGCGCCGCCGAGCGCTGCCCTTCCGGCTGCCCGCCGGCATCGCGCCCCGCCTCGATGCTCCTGAGCAGTCGCTCCTCGAGGTCGAGAGAGGGATCGGCCAGGTAGGCCCGCTCCATCGCGTCGACTACCTGCTCGCCGACGATCGCGTTGCCCAGGACCACGTACCCATCGCCGACGCGGTGGCCACACCAGGGACGGTTCATCGCGCCGGTGCGCGCCGCGGCGAAGCCATCGTCGTCGACGACCCCGAGCTGGCGATACTCATGGTATGGGTCGGCCCGCACCAGTTCCTCGATGACCCCGGGGGCCTTGTAGCCGAGCTCGAGCAGCTTCAGCGCAGTGTGGCCGAGCCGCTGGTCGGCAACAGCCATAATGGCGACGGCTCCCAGCCGCGCGCGCACGAACAGCACGCGCACGCCGACGGCGTAGGAATGGGTCGCGGTGGCGATCCCAAGCATTCCGGTACGGACACACCGGCCGATCACGGTGAACGTCATGGGGACCTCCTTCGGATACGGGCTGTGCTGGAAGGCATCGTAAGACAACGAGCTGATCCGGGGTAGTTGGGAGCTTAACCGGGCGAGCGGGAGCGCCCGATCAGGGGAGTGCTGCCCTGTTCCGGTGGTGGGCCCTCGGCGCCGTGCTGGTAAGCCTGAGCCTGCTCGGCGCGGTCCTGATCGCGGCGATCGGGTAAGATCTCGGCGCCGAGATCGGTACCGAGCAGCAGCGATGACGGGTCACCTGCTCGCGCCACCTCTCAGCCCGCGGCGAGGGCCTCGGCCGGGCGGGTCGCCGGGGCAGCGGCGTAGGCGCGGTCGAGCACCTCGATCAGGTGCAGCACCGGGACGCGCTCCCCGCGGGCCCGCAGCCCGGCCTGGAGCTGTAGCATGCAGCCGGGGTTGGCCGAGACGATCGCCTCAGCGCCGGTCGCCAGCGCGTTGTCCAGCTTGCGCTGGAGCAAAGTAGAGGCCATCTCCGGCCGCAGCAGGTTGTAGATCCCCGCGCTGCCGCAGCAGAGCGCCGACTCGGCCATCTCGACCAGCTTCAGCTCGGGGATCGCCTCCAGGAGCATGCGCGGCTGCCTGGTAATGCGCTGGGCGTGTGCCAGGTGGCAGGGCTCCTGGTAGGTCACCGTCATCGGCAGCGGGCCGGGCTGGGCCGAGAGGCCACGCTCGGCGAGAAATTCGATGGCGTCCCGGACCTTGTTAGAGAAGGCCCGCGCCCGCTCGGCGTAGTCGTGATCGTCGCGGAGCAGGTGCGGATACTCCTTGAGCGCCGCGCCGCAGCCGGCGGCGTTGACGATGACCGCGTCGACATAGGGACTATCCAGCGCGTCGATATTGCGCCGGGCCAGCCGGCGCCCGCTCTCGGGGTCGCCGCCATGCACGTGGAGCGCACCGCAGCACCCCTGTCCGGGGATCAGGGCAACATCGAACCCGTTGCGCGTCAGCACCCGGATGGTCGCCTCATGGACGTGGGCGTAGGAGGTGCTCATCACGCAGCCGACGAAGAGCGCCACCCGGCCACGTCGCTCGCCGATCGCGGGGTAGAAGCTCCCGTCGGCGACCACGAACCGGTCGTTGATCTCCGGCATGAGCCGGTCAGCGTGCTCCATCCCCAGGAGCCGCAGCAGCCTGCTCCGGCGGGCCAGCGCCCTGAGGCCGCTCCGCTGGTAGAGCCGGAGCAGCCGGTTCGCGGCCCGGAAGCGGCGCATGTCGCCCAGCAGCACCTGGAAGCCCAGGAAGCGGAAGAGGCGTTCCTTGGCCGTCTGCGGCCGGTGCTGGACGAGCTGGGCGCGCGACGCCTCCAGGATCTCGCCGTAGCGCACCCCAGAGGGGCAGACCGCCTCACAGGCCCGGCAGTTGAGGCAGAGCGTCATCTCCTCTTCGAAGAGCGGATCGAGGAGGTCCAGCCGCCCCTCGGCGATCGACTTCATCAGCCAGATGCGGCCGCGCGGCGAGGAGCGCTCTCGCCCGGTCACCCGGTAGGTTGGGCAAACCGGCAGGCAGAAGCCGCAGTGGACGCAGGAGCGGATCACGTCGAAATCGGGGACGTCGTGCCCGCCGAAGCCACGAAGGACAACGCGCTCTTCTGCAACGACCATCGTGTATGCTCCTCGTTCCAGCGGCCGAAGCCTAGAGCCAGCCAACGAAGCGGCCAGGGTTGAGGATGCTTTTCGGATCGAACGTCTCCTTCAATGCCCGCATTACCGCGAGCCCGGCCGGCTGCCGGCCGAACACGTCGGTATCGACCTTGACTGCAGGCGGGGCACTCAGCAGCGTGGCGTGCAGTCCCAGGCGAGCCAGCCGGTCCCAGGACTCCCGCAGCTCTTCGTCGCGCTCACCGGCGAGCGTGACGTAGCAGAGACCGGAGCCCAGATCGAGCGTGCGCAGCGTGTCAAGCTGGAGCCCGGCGCATGCTCTCTCGATCTCTTCGGCCACACGCGGCAGCTCGCTGGGCGTCTGGCCGATGCGCACCCGGATCGCGCGGCCGAGCCGGGCCGCGCCGATGGTCCCGGCGACCTCCGCCCAGAGGCGCTCGGTCTCTCGCTCCGCGAGCACCTCCTGGCGCTCGGCCGCGGGCCGGACGGCCTCGACGATCCGGTCGGCCTGGCGCTGAACTGCGGCGGGTGGTCCCTCGCAGCGCAAGGCAGCCACCCAGCCGGACGCCTCGATCCCCACAGCTCGCGCCACCCCAGCATCGAGCAGGACGATCGCCGTGGGCACGAGCTGCGAGAAGCGCACCTGCAATGCCGCCTCGGCCGCATCCGCCAGCCGGCGATAGGCGGCGATCACCGTGCGCTCTGACCTGGGCTTGGGAATCACCTTGAAGTTGAGCTGTACGATGACGCCCAGCGACCCCAGCGCCCCATGGTGCAGCCGCATCATGTCGTAGCCGGAGACGTTCTTGACCACCATCCCTCCGCCGCGGGAGAGCTGCCCGCTCGGCAGGACGACCGTGATCCCGATCAGGAGATCGCGCAGCGCGCCGTAGCCGTAGCGGCGCGGGCCGCTCAAGCCTGCCGCCACCAGGCCGCCGATCGTGGTCCGGTCGGCTGTGGGGCAGTCAACCGGCAGCATCTGGCCGTGCGCGCCCAGCCGGGCGCTCAGCTCGGCCAGCGTGCAACCGGCCTGGACCGCGACCGTCAGGTCGTCCGGCTCGTACTGGACGATGGCGTTGAG
>BEIC01000073.1 GCA_002898875.1 bacterium HR26 | reverse complement strand
GCCGGCCGGCTGGAGGGTGACTATGACGTCTACATCGTGCACGATCCGCAGCCGGCAGCAATCAGGTACTTCCAGGCGAACGCTCGAGGGCGCTGGATTTGGCGGTGCCACATCGATACCTCGCAGCCCAACCCTGAAGTTGCCGAATTTCTCGCCCCCTATCTGGAGCCGTATGATGCGTTCATCTTCACGATGGAGTCGTTCGTCTTGCCCTCGTTACGGCGCGAACGGCTTCGGATCATCCCGCCCGGCATCGATCCGCTCAGTCCCAAGAACATTGGACTGCCGGCCGAGGTCTGCGAGCGGATCGTTAGCTGGCACGGCGTTGACCGTCGTCGCCCGCTGCTGCTCCAGGTGTCGCGTTTCGACCCGTGGAAAGATCCCTTGGGGGTGCTGAGGGTTTACCGTGCTGTGCGTGAGGCCGTGCCGGGATTGCAGCTTGCCCTCCTCGGGTCGATGGCACATGACGACCCGGAGGGATGGTATGTGTACGAGCAGATTCGCGCGGAAGCCGGTCACGACCCGGATATTCACGTGGGCAGCAATCTCACCGGAATCAGCAGTGTGGAGGTGAACGCCTTCCAGCGCTGTGCCGACGTGGCGATCCAGAAATCGATCCGTGAGGGGTTCGGGCTCGTGGTCAGCGAGACGCTGTGGAAAGAGACGCCCATCGTCGCTGGACGTACGGGTGGGATCGTGCTGCAGGTCGTGGAGGCTGCCGATGCGTTCCTGGTCGACCCGTTAGATGAGCTCGGCTTTATCGAGCGGGTGCGACACCTGCTGCACCAGCGCGATGAGGCTCGCCGGTTGGCGCGTGAAGGCAAGGAGCATGTGCGTCGCCGTTTCCTGATCACGCGAATGATTGAGGACGAGCTGGCGTTTCTATGCGAGCTTCTCGGTCTCTAGCGCCATTGCGTGACGCATGCGGCATGGGCTGGGGGAGGAGATGCGCTCGTTTCTTCAGCGGTGGCATGGAGCGGCGGTGGTTCGCGATCTGGACCCAGCGCACGAGGTCGAGTCGCAACGCGAGGGAGGATGAGCGTGTCTATGGCATTTGACCCCGCATGGCTGGAGACGATGCGGCAGCGGCTCCTCGCGCACAGGGCGGAGCTGCAGCGGCAGCTCGCCGATGCTCGATCCTCGCTCTCGGCTGAGTCTCAGTACCAGGAGGACGAGGGAGCAGTAGCCACTCACCCGGCCGATGAGGCGTCGGACCTGTTCTCCGCCGAGGTCGATGCGACGTGGGTGCGGGCGCTGGAGGACGAGCTGAGCCGGGTCGACGCTGCCCTGAAGCGGATGGAGCGCGGTACATACGGGATCTGCATCGAGTGCGGGCAGCCGATCGAGCGCGAGCGGCTGGAAGCGATCCCCTGGGCCGAGCGCTGTATTCGCGATCAGGAGCGGTTCGAAGCCGCACAGGCCCAGCGGCGCCGCTGAGTCGAGACCTGGGGCGTTGCAGGCGTTACGGGGCGTGTCGAGCGATCAGCGGCCCCGCAGGACACGCCAGGCGAGCAAGAGGCTGGTAAGCAGGACGAGCACCACGCCAACGCCCATCACCGGTCCCAGCCAGGCGAGCAGCCAATCTGGGTGCCAGACCGAGAGCAGCAGGCCGAGGCTGATCAGGCCAGCCGCGACGAGGATAGCAATGATCAGCCGGTTGATCATAGCGCTGAGTCGCTGGATGATCTGCTGGGCTTCGGCGATGTGCATCGTCACTTCAATATCCGAGTGCTCGAGCTGGCGTAGTAGCCGGTCGATACGGCGGGGCAGCTCGATCAGCAGGCGGATACTGTCGTCGGCCGTTTCGGCGAACCTCGGCAGCCAGTTCTGAGGCAGGTACCGCTCCAGCAGGATGCGCCGGACGTACGGCTCGGCGACGGTGAATGGCTCGAATTTCGGGTCGAGGTGACGGCCAACTCCCTCGTGCATCATCAACGTCTTGAGCACGAGCATCAGCTCGGTAGGCAGCACCAGGCGCCGACGGCGCACAATCGCGAGCAGGTCGCCGATGACCTCCTGCAGACGGTACTCGCCGAGCGCCATCCCGTAGTAGCGGTCGATGAGGTGCTGGAGGTCGCGCCGCAGACCCGCGCGCTCGGCCTCGTGGCGGATGATATTGAGCCGGATCAGGGCGTCGATCACGCGGTCAGGCTCCTGGCGGATGACGCCGACCAGCCCCTCCAGCAGGTTATCCCGCGTCTCCGGGTCGAGCCGGCCAACCATGCCGAAGTCGTAGGCGACGATGCGCCCGTCGGGGAGCACCGCGAAGTTGCCGGGGTGCGGATCGGCGTGGAAGAAGCCGTGCACGAGGATCGCGTCGAGCACGAAGCGGGCTGCACGCTGGGCGAGGGCTGAGCGATCGATCCCAGCCCGGTCCAGTGCTGCCACGTCGTCGATCGGGATCCCATCGATCCGCTTGAGCGTGAGCACGGACTCGGCCGTTCGTTCCCAGATCACGCTGGGGATGACGATATCGGGGTTGCCGCTGAACTGCTGCCGCAGCTTGTCGGCATTGCGGCCTTCCCGCCGGTAGTCGAGCTCGGCCCGGATCGTCCAGGCGAACTCGTCCACCAGCCCGACCAGGTCGTAGAACTCGGCTAGCGGGGCGCGCCGCTGCGCTACCCGTGCGAGCTGAGCCAAGATCGCCAGGTCTTCCTCGATGGCCTCGGCGATGCCGGGCTTACGGACCTTGACCACGACGGCGGTGCCGATCCGCAGCCTGGCCGCATGCACTTGCCCGATCGAGGCTGATGCCAGCGGCTCGGGATCGAACTCGCTGAAGAGATCGGCCAGCGGCCGGCCGAACGTGCGCTCGATCTCCTGGACGACCGCATCGGTCGGCACCGGCGGCACCCGATCCCGGAGCCTGGCGAGCTCCGAGATGTACTCGGCCGGCAGGAGATCCTCGCGGGTCGAGAGCACTTGCCCGATCTTGATGAAGGTTGGGCCGAGTTCTTCCAGGGCCATGCGCAGGTGGACAGCGCCGGTGGCTCGATGATCTAGCCGAGGTCTACGGAAGCGACCGCGCTCGCGGGTGGCCAGGGTGCCGAACCCGAGCTGGTCGAGGAGCCAGCCCAAGCCATGACGCGACAGGACAGCGACGATCTCGGCGACCCGGCGGCGATGGTGGAAGAAGTCGCGCGGAAAGAAGATCCGTGGTGTCACCATCGCCGGTTCGAGCTGACCCAATCGGTGTCGGCCGCGGTCAGCTCGTGCCCCACAGCGGTCACGAGCGGCCTGGCTGCAGGCGTTACGGCGGTGAACGAGGCGACAACCAGCGGGGCGACGACAAGGAATACAAGCAATCGCGTAACCCTCGCTTCAGCCGTCCGGTATGCCACGAACACCCCTCGTTGCTGACGGAAGCAGGTTGTTGACGAGAGTATAATCGCAATGGTGAGCCAATGTCGCATGGGAGCGGGAGCGATGGCGTACTCGATGCGCCGCGTGGTCAAGTGGAGTACTGATCCAGGTTTGGCAGCCCGGATGCTCTTCGTCATGGGCCTGCTGGCACTCGTCTATCTCGCCTTCATGGCGGTGCTGGTGGCCTCGGGGTACGATGCGATGACCATCCTGGTCATCGCGGCGATCATGGCCGGGTTCCAGTACTTCTTCTCCGACAAGATCGCGCTCTTGAGCGTCGGAGCCCGGGTCGTGGAGCCGCAGCAGGCCCCGGATCTTCATGCCATGGTCGAGCGGCTGGCGGCGCTGGCCGATGTGCCCAAGCCCAAGGTTGCCATCGTCGACACCCCTGTTCCGAACGCGTTCGCGACCGGGCGCAGCCCGCGCGCGGCAGTAGTGGCTGTGACGACCGGGCTCCTGGACACGCTTGAGCCGCGCGAGGTCGAGGCGGTACTGGCTCACGAGATTGCCCACGTCCGCAATCGCGACGTCATGGTGATGACGATCGCTAGCTTCTTCGCCGTGGTGGCCCAGCTCGTCCTGCGCTGGGCCTACTGGGGCAGCGCCTGGGGCGGCAGCCGCGACCGGCGCAGCGGCGGCAACGCGTTCGTGATCATCTATCTGGCGTCGTTGCTGGTATGGGTGATCAGCTTCTTCTTGATCCGCGCGCTCTCGCGCTATCGCGAGTTCGCAGCCGACCGCGGGGCGGCGCTCATCACCGGCGCGCCATCGCAGCTCATGTCCGCGCTACTCAAGATCAGCGGCGTGATGCAGCGAATTCCCGACCGTGACCTGCGCGAGGTCTCCGAGTTGAACGCCTTCTTCATCATCCCGGCTATCAAGGGAAGCTCGTTGATGGAGCTCTTCTCGACTCACCCGTCGCTTGAGCGACGGCTGGAGCGGCTGCGCGAACTGGCCCGGGAGATGGAGGGGTTGTGAGGAGACTGCTAGACATCTTGCTTGGGCGGTCGCAGCCGCCGCCAGCCCGCAGCGAAGGACTGATTACGCTCTCGACGGCTGTCGTCACGATGGAGGCCCAGCTCGGCTTCCGGCCGGGCCAGGAGGCAGGGCTGGTCTTCCGCCCTGTCGAGTCCCCGTATTTCGACCGGGCGAGCCAGGAGCTCGAGGATCTGCTCCAGGTTAGCGCGCGCGAAGCCGGCACCGAGTACCGCACGCTGGTCGACCGCTATCGCTACCGCTGGGTCATCCTGAGTGATCCTGACTTCGAGGACCTGATCACGACCGTCCACATGCTCGCGCAGACCCTGCTCGAGCAGGGCTTCGGGGAGCAGCTTCTGGCTGCGGTCTTCCGCTTTACCTCGCCGGACGGCCAGCCCTTCTACTGGATCTACCAGTACAAGCGGGGGCGCTTCACGCCGTTTGCGCCGCGTGGCAACCAGCAGCGCGACCACGCGCTAGAGCTACGCCTGGCGAACGCGCTCCAGCGCGAGCTTCCGGTGGAGCCGGAACTCGAGCGCTGGTATCCACTGTGGGATATTCCTCTGTGAGCGCTCTGCGCCTGGGTGTTAGGCTGGTGCAGCGAGCTCGCTTCTAGCCTGGTATCAGCCCCTCGCCAGCGAACAGCTCTCTCGCTTCCTCGAACGTCGTGTCGGGCGGGGGCAAGATGATGTCAGATTCGACGAACTCGTCGGGAGCCACCGGTGTGCCGTGCTGGCGGACCAGATCGAGCATGGTCCGGAGCAGCGTCTGGAAACGCTCCTCGTCGTTCGCGGCGATGGCCTCGACCAGGGCATTGTCGATCGTGTTGAGCTGGTCGAGGTACGTGCTCTCTAGCCGGTACTGGCCCTCGGTCGAGATCCGGACGATCACGTGCTGCTCCCCTCCCCGAGCTGCTTGGGCTGCTCGGGCTGCCCCAGCTCGCGGCGCAGTGCCGCCAGCTCGGCCTCGACAGACTCGCTGACGGTGACCCGTGCCAGCTCGCGCTCGATCGTGTCTTGTGGCCCGGCAGTGAGGTCCTCGAGAGCGCCCGAGGCGAGCAGCTCGTCGATGGCGCCGGCTCGCGCCTGGAGCTGCTCTGTCTTCTGCTCGGCGCGTTCGAGCGCCAGGCCGACATCCGCCATCTCTTCGGAGATGCCGGTGACCGCCTCGTTGATGCGGACTTGCGCCTCGGCCGCGGAGTACTGCGCCTTGATAACCTCCTTGCGCGTCCGGAATGTCTCGACCTTCGCCCGCAGCCTCGTCTCTGCCTGCTCGAGCTTGGCCTGCTCCTGCTCCAGGCTCGCGATCTGCTGGTCCAGCGTTGTTATCTGCTGCTGGGCGACCGCCTTCCGCTCCAGCGCCAGCCGCGCGAGGTCCTCACGGCCGACTGCTACCGCCTGTCGCGCCTGCTGCGTCAGCTTCTCCAGGCTCTCCTGGAGCTTGGCGCGCTGGAGCTCGAGCCGGCGTTTGGAGGTCGTGACATCGACGATGCCGCGGCGCACTTCCTGCAGGAGCTGGAGCTGTCGCTCGTAGGCATAATCCAGTGTCTCGCGCGGATCCTCAGCGCGGTCGAGCAGCCGGCTCAGCTTCACTTTGATGAGTGTCGTCATCCTGGAGATCAACCCCATGATCGCTCGCTCCCTTCCGGCACGGGCTGCCGAGAACGATTATAGGGCAGAGCGGCCACGTAAGAAAGTGGCTGGCTGGTAGTACCCCGTGCAGGCTCTTGTCTTCGCGTTCCCCCGGCTGTTAGCTTGTTGGGGAGCAACGGGCGTCGTGGGTGAGCGATGCCAGCGTGCGCTGAGGCGAGCGACAGGTGAGGCGCGGCGATGGAGATCATCGGCCTGCTGTTCTGGCTGTTTTTTCTGTTCTCGGTGCTCACGCCGGTCGTGCAGCGTCGCTTTCTCGAAGCCCAGCGACTGCGGATGATCCACCAGATCGAGCGAGCACGGGGCACGCGCGTGATCACGATGATCCACCGTCAGGAGTCGATCTCCTTCCTCGGGCTGCCGCTGGCGCGCTACATCGACATCGAGGATGCAGAGGCGGTACTTCGGGCGATCCGCCTGACCCCCGACGATCTCCCGATCGACCTCATCCTGCACACGCCGGGTGGTCTGGTGCTGGCGGCGGAGCAGATCGCCCAGGCGCTCGTTCGCCATCGAGGCAAGGTGACCGTCTTCGTGCCGCACTACGCGATGTCGGGCGGGACGCTGATCGCGCTGGCCGCCGACGAGATCGTCATGGACGAGAACGCGGTGCTCGGGCCAGTCGATCCCCAGATCGGGCAGTTCCCCGTTGCCTCGCTCCTCCGGGTCATCCGGGAGAAGCCGATCGCTGAGATCGACGACCAGACGCTCGTCTTCGCCGATATCGGCGAGAAGGCGCTCAAGCAGGTGCGCTCGACCGTGATCGAGGTGCTCACCGCGAACGGGATGCGTCGCGAGCAGGCTGAGCCGCTGGCGGATGCGCTCACCTGCGGGCAGTGGACGCACGACTATCCGATCGCCGTCGAGGAGGCGAAGGCGCTGGGTCTGCCGGTCACGACTGGTATCCCGGAGGAGGTCTACCAGCTCATGGACCTCTACCCGCAGACGGCGCAGCGGAGACCGTCGGTTCAGTACATCCCGCTTCCGTACGAGCCGCCGCAGCGCGATCGTGGCCGTGGCGAGCGACGCCCGTGATCTGGCTGGGTGGCCAGGCAGCAGACGCGCTCGCGCGTTACCCCGGCGGTCGGGGAGCGCTTCGTTCAGCACTGCTACGCACCGACTCGCGAGGCGAAGCGCGTTTCGCCTGATCGTCCGGGCTGCTCGGCGTCCTATGGCTCGCTGCCTGGCCCTCAGCACTGTCCCGTCTCTAGGCGACGCTTGCGCGTGCAGGACAAGGCTCTGCTATCGGGGCCTCGAATCGGCATCCCCGGCACGCTGCCACTTCCTCAAGAACTCAGCGAAGTCGCGGGCATTGCGATCGCGTTGATCCCACCCGAGCAGCAGCTCCGCCCCGAACGTTTCTCGGTTAAACGCGAGCATGCTAGGCAGGTCCTCGATCGGTTCCGAGCCCCGCAGAAGGCGCCACAATCTCGGGCTTCCCAGCAGCACGGCGGCTGCTCGCCCAAACAGCCTCAGGGCGGCGAACCTGCGCGCGGCCGCGCGGGACTCCTCGGGGGTCAGCCCCGCGAGCAGTGCCTCGTAGCTCCGGAGGCGTACCCCGGTGAACTGTTGCCCGGCGATGTCGAGCACGTCGATCTCCTCGATATCGCCCCAGGGTATAAGCCGCCACCCGACTCCGGGAAGGTAGACTTCGAGGCCTGCCCGTGAAACGGCTACCCTCTGGTAGTCCCCGCGCACTCGCCCGTATAGCGCCACTCCACCGACAACCCCGAAGAAAACGAAGCAAATCAGTCCTACTATTTTTCCGATCAGGTTCTCGGAAAAGACCGCCAGAGCGAGCCCAATAAGGGCGAACGCCACAAGCACCGTGAATACCAGCGCGGCCTTCCACACACCCGAGCGAATCTCGATGCGTTCCACCTCGCTCATCGCCACCTGTCCCCCTGGTTTGGTGCCGAACGTTGCGCGCTATGTGAGATACCCGCTGAGCGCACGTGCCGGATCATCCGCGCAGGGCTCCCTCATGAATCGAGCCGGACAGTCAATCGGCCGTCGCTCAGTCGTCCTGGCGTCGGAGCACGTGGACGCCTGCGTTCCGGCGATGGCTCAGGGCCCCCTCGTGCGCTGCCACATCTCGGGAGTCCAATGGATGTAGGCACGCCTCATGAGAGGCGGGCGTGTCCCGAACACCACTTCCCACCTCGACGTCCGGTACGAGATTCGCGATCGGCCCGCGGTATGTCAAGCGCCGCGACCGCGATTCTGAAACCCTATCCTGGCCTACTTCGCTCTGAAGGCCTCCGGTCTACGATGGATAGCAAATGGACACCGGTTGACTACAAAATGAGCAACGGATGGATAGTTGATTGCCTGGCTATCGCGAGGGCCGGCATCTAGATTTGGGTGCGGCATAATTACCAGCGTGCGCTCTCGCCACCGGTGGCAAGGGATTGTACCTGCCGCACCTTGCGACTGTATCGCCCTCCGGGCATCCGATCCCTGGCTTTGCTCCCTGGCTCTTCGCTGTCGAGTCTCCCGTAGATAGGCGATTGGGCAATCATTCCGCTCGGTAGGGTACGCTCGATGCAACGCTCGCGACGATTTTGCTCGAAGCCCGCCCTTCTCGCGCTGCTGGTCACGCTGCTGGCTGCTGCCTGTGGCGCACAGGCCGATGGGCCGAGCACGCCTGGCAGATCCCCGGGTGTGGAGGCACCGGCATCGGGTGACCCGAGCATGCCGTCAGGTGAGGGAGCACAGGGGCCGCAAGGCAGGGTGGAGCAAGCGGATGCAGTGCTTTTCGCGGTGGGGGACATCGCGTCCTGCAAGAGCGAGGGTGACGAGGCGACTGCGGCGCTCCTCGACGGGCAGCCCGGCGTGATCGCCGCACTGGGCGATACGGTGTACGAGTCGGGGAAGCCGGAGGAGTACGCGCGCTGCTTCGCTCCTGCCTGGGAGCGGCACAAGGAGCGGATTCGCCCCGCGGTGGGCAACCACGAGTACCAGACGCCGGGTGCGTCCGGTTACTTCGCCTACTTCGGGGAGCAGGCCGGCGAGCCGGGCAAGGGCTACTACTCATACGACCTCGGTCGCTGGCACATCATTGTGCTCAATTCGAATTGCAAGCAGGTTGGCGGCTGCGATGCTAACTCCCCCCAGGTGGAGTGGCTGCGAAGCGACCTGGCGGCGCATCCGACCCAGTGCGCTCTCGCCTACTGGCATCATCCCCGCTTTAGCTCGGGCCAGCACGGGAATTTCCCCTCAATGCAGACAATCTGGGAGATCCTCTACGAGCATGGCGTCGATGTGGTGCTAGCCGGTCACGACCACGACTACGAGCGCTTCGCGCCGTTGAACGACCAGGGGCAGGTGGACCCGGAGCGCGGCATCCGCTCCTTCGTGGTCGGCACCGGCGGCCGCAGCCTGCGCCCGTTCGAAGAGATCCACCCGGCGAGCGAGGTGCGGGATCACCAGACCTATGGCGTCTTGAAGCTGACCCTTCGCCCCGACTCCTACGAGTGGCGGTTCATCCCGGTCGCTGGCGGCACGTTCACCGACGCCGGGCAGGGAACCTGCCACTAGCGTCTCGATGCGCTCCAGATGATTCGACGCAGCGAAGCCAGTCGTCCTCCATCGACGGCGCTCTGTGGCCCGAATCCTCGATGTCGTGTGGTCCGCGCTTGTGGACCTGCCTGCCCTCCGGCGTACATGAAACTGCCAGGAGAGTACCGGAATCTCACGTCTTATAATGCCAGAGAGCCGAATCTCCGGCGTCGACTGATCGCTTCTCGATGCATGCCACCGGGACACGGCATGATCTGTCCGTTGCGAGACATACGGGAGGTTTGGCGATGGCTATCGTGCGCGCAGCCGTAGTGCAGGCGGCACCAGTGGCCTTTGACGTCGAACGAACGCTCGAGAAAGCGCAGCGCCTGCTGGATGAGGCTGCCTCGAGCGGCGCCCGGCTGGTCGTCTTCCCCGAGGCGTTCGTCACCTGCTACCCGCGCGGCGTGACCTTCGGAGCGACGATCGGCGAACGCACGCGCGAGGGGCGGGAGCTTTTCCGGCGCTACTGGGAGTCTTCCATCGACGTGCCTGGCCCTGTGACGGATCGACTGGGCGAGATGGCCCGTGAGCACAGCGTCTACCTGGTGATCGGCGTGATCGAGCGCGCGGGCGGCACGCTCTACTGCACGGCACTCTTTTTCAATCCCGCCGGTGAGCTCATGGGCAAGCATCGCAAGGTGATGCCGACCGCGGCTGAGCGGCTGGTGTGGGGGTATGGCGACGGCTCGACTCTGCCGGTCTTTGAGACCGAGATCGGCCGGCTGGGCGCGGTGATCTGCTGGGAGAACTACATGCCGCTGCTCCGGATGGCGATGTACCAGAAGGGGATCCAGCTCTACTGTGCGCCGACGGCCGATGCCCGGGACACCTGGATCGCGAGCATGCGGCACATCGCGTGCGAAGGGCGGTGCTTCGTGCTCTCGGCGAACCAGTTCGCCCGTCGATGCGACTACCCGGACGACTACCCGATCGAGGGGGTGCAAGATTCCCAAGCTGTCCTCTGCCGGGGTGGCTCGCTCATCGTCTCGCCGCTCGGCGACGTGCTGGCCGGGCCGGCGTTCGACGGCGAGGCCGTGCTGGTCGCCGACCTGGACCTCAGGGAGATCATCAGAGGGAAGTACGACTTCGACGTCGTCGGGCACTATGCGAGGCCGGACATCTTCCGGCTGCACGTCGACGA
>BEIC01000072.1 GCA_002898875.1 bacterium HR26 | reverse complement strand
GCCAGGCTCCAGGCCCGCATGCCGCCCTCGAGCGAGTGGGCCTCAATGCCACGACTCCGGAGGTACTCGGCGGCGAGAGCGCTGGTCTTGCCCGCCGCGCAGATGACGACGACCGGCACTTCCGCCGGAAGATTCAGGGCATCCAGTGGCCGGAAGTCGCCCCCCTTCACTGCGTGGTACGCATCGACCCAGCGACTCCCCGGGATGGTCCACTCTGCGCGCTCCTCCCGCGGGCGGATGTCCAGCAAGACCAAAGGCTCGCCGCGATCGAGTCGCTCTCGAAGCTCCTCACGGTGCATCGTCGGTGTCTCCTTTCGCTACCGGCAACCCGAGCACGCGCCAATCCGGCAGGCCGAGCCGCAGCCGGTGCGCCGCGAACCCGGCCTGCCGGAGACGAGCGACCGCCTCATCGGAGAAGATGCAGAACGGGCCACGGCAGTAGGCCACGATCTCGCGATCGCGCGGCAGGGTTTGCAGGATCTGTTCGAGCCGCTCAGGCGGCACCGGCTGCGCCCCGGGGATGTGGCCGGCGCGATACTCCTCGAACGGGCGGACATCGAGCAGCACAACCTCGCCGACCTCGACGCGTCGCAGAAGCTCCGCGGCGTCGATCGCCTCGAGCTGATCGCGCTCGCCGAGGTAGCGCTGGACGATGGCTCCGATCTCAGCCAGACGCGCCTCGCCCACCTCGCGCAGCGCCTGCCACAGGCGGAAGACCTGGTCGCCGGCCAGCCGGTAGTAGACCCGAGTGCCCTCACGGCGCGTCTCGACCAGCCGGGCATGGGCGAGGATCCGCAGGTGCTGGGAGGCATTAGCGATCGAGAGCCCCATCTCCTGCGCCAGGTCTTCGACGCTGCGCTCGCGCTGAGCCAGGAGGTCGAGCATCTCGAGACGCCGAGGGCTGGCCAGCGCCTGTCCCAGGCGCGCGAATTCTTGATAGAGCTCGTCCTTGAAGCGGCGATGTGCGGCCTGATCAAGCACTTTCATGTTCAAGAGAATACTTGAATATGTGAGCGAAGTCAATACCTCGTCGCGCCTGAGGGGCGATCAGTCTCCCGCGTTCGGGGCGGCAGCGCCGGGCAATGCCAGCGCGGCCGCCCCGGGTTCAGTGGGGTCCCTACGGCATCGCCGGACGCCGCGGGGGCGCCCTCGGCCCTGCGGCTTTCCGCCCTCACCCCGGCTTCGCCACCCCTCCCCCTCGCCGCGCAGGAGAGGGGCCACTCCCACCGGACGCGTCCCCACCCGAAAATTCGGGAGAGAGGAAGGGGTGAGGGCGGCGCTCGCCTGTGAAGGGGTAGCGGCGGTCGCCCGGCTGTGCCCTCACCCTGCCCTTTAGGCACCCCTCCCCCGCGTCGCATGGGAGAGGGGAAGGGGGTGAGGGCCGGTGAGCGCGGGACTGAATACCCGGCGCAACGCCAAAAAGGAGGGGCGAATGACCATTCGCCCCTACGTCCGCAACGCGCGAGGGCCAGAGTGAGGGTATTCCACCGGGCGCTGTCGATCGGCCGTCAGCTCGGGCGCAGGCCGAACTCCTGGGCCATCTGCCGGATCATGTCGATGTGGGCCCGCGGGCCGGGCAGCCCCAGCCCCATCGTATTGATGCAGAGATGGGTCGCACCGAGCGCTCGCCAGGCCTCGACGTCGCGCAGCCACTCCTCGCGCGGCACCTGTGCCAGCGTCAACCGCCCCTCGATCCCGAAGCTCGACGGGTCACGGCCGGCCTCCCGCACCCACTCGCGCATCCGTTCCACTATCTCCCGCAGGCGCGCGTCGGGCCGGATCTGCGGCATCCAGCCGTCGGCTAGCCGGGCAGCCCGCCGCTGGGCCACCTCAGACATGCCGCCGAGCCAGACCGGGATAGGTCGCTGCACCGGCAGCGGGTTGATGCCGACCGCAGGTAGCCGGTGCCAGCGCCCCTCGAAGCTCACGGTCTCCTGTGTCCAGAGGAGCCGCATCACCTGGATCTGCTCCTCTTCCCGCTTGCCACGGTTGTGGAAGTTCTCGTTGAGCGCGATGTACTCGGCCTGGTTCCAGCCGACGCCGACGCCGAGCCGCAGCCGCCCGCCGGACAGCACGTCGACTTCGGCCGCCTGCTTGGCCACCAGCACGGTCTGGCGCTGGGGCAGGATGATCACCCCGGTCACCAGCTCCAGCCGTCGCGTGATTCCGGCCAGGTAACCGAAGAGCACCAGCGGCTCGTGGAACTGGCTCTTCGAGGTGTAGGGGCCGGTCCAGCCGGGGTAGTGCGAGACATCGACCCCGACGACGTGGTCATAGGCCAGGATATGGCTATAGCCCAGCTCCTCGGCCGCCTGCGCGTACTCCCGGATCACGCCAGGATCCGGCCCGATCTCGGTCTGCGGAAACACGAGCCCGATGCGCATCCTGCCCCTCCCAACATGGGACGATCTCGAACGCCTTCACCGCTCCAGTATGGCACGCGGTCGACCGGAGCGGAGCAAAGGCTCGCCCGGCGCCTCAGCTCGCGCCGCGGGGCCAGACGAGCGTAGCACCGAATGTGGTCAGGATCGTTCCGCCTTTTCACCGAAGCGCGGAGAGAAACAGGATAAAAAACACCCCGGCAGACTCGCCGGGGTGGGCTCGACGCTCGCGGCTAGTTGAGCGAGCCAGCGAGCGCCTTGTGCGCCTGGACCGGAATCCGCTTGATCCGAGCCTGCTCGGCCTTCGGCAGCGTCAGCGTCAGGATGCCGTCCGCGAAGCTGGCCTGCGCGTGATCGGCATCGACGGGCGCCGGCAGCGTGAAGGTCTCGGCGAACTCGCCCATGCCGATCTCGCGGCGGTACCAGGTCACCTTCTTCGCCTCATCCTCGCTGAGCTGGTAGCCGTAACGACCCCGGATGGTCAGCGCGTTCTGCTCCATGCTGACCTCGATGTCCTCCGGGTTAGCGCCCGGCACCGCCACCTTCACGACCAGCGCGTCCCCCGTGTCGTAGATGTCCGTCGCCGGACGGTAGGTCCACGGGCGGATCAGCAATGGCCGCGTCCGGCCGAAGGCCTCGTTGAAGACCCGGTCCAGCTCGTTCCACATCCGCTCCATCTCTGCGAACGGGCTCCAGCGCTCCAACATCGCTCGTCACCCTCCTTCCTCAGCGACTCTGCCGCATCGCCTTCACCGACGCTTTCCGGTGCTATATATACTCATCTTCACGATTCGTGTCAAGTACTATGTATCGAACAGGTGAGACATCATGAGCGAGATCCGGGCATACCGTGTCGACTCGGCAAGGGCGGCTCGCGGCGTGGCCCGTCGGAAGGCGCGAGTCGAGATCCTCGCGCCTGCACGCTTCTCCGCTTTCGCTGCGGTCCCGCGCTCGCTACGATGTGGAGGCGGATGGTGGTCGACACCCGGGGGAGGGACGGACGACGCATGGTGGCCGGGTCACGTGAGCGGGCGGTCATCGTCTCGGTCCACGACGTCGCGCCGGCCAACCTGGCTGGGCTTCGCTGGCTCCTCGGCCGGCTCGACGAGCTGAACGTTCAGCCACGCAGCCTACTGGTGATCCCCAGCGAGGGCGGGCAGGACGATCTGCGCCATTGCCCCGAGCTGGTCGACCTTCTCCACGAAGAGGTACGGCGCGGCTCGGAGATCGTGCTGCACGGCTACGCCCACCGGCGGGCCGGCCCCTGGCGCGGCTCGCTCGCGACCCGCGTCCGCGCCGCACTCTTCGCGCGCGAGGCTGCGGAGTTCGCCAGCCTGTCGTGGCCCGATCAACGCGCTCGTCTTCAGGCCGGCCGGCAGCTCCTGCACGAGCTCGGGTTCGAGGTCCGCGGCTTCTGTCCACCGGCCTGGCTCGCCACACCGGAGCTGCCGGAGCTCCTGCGCGAGCTGGGCTTCCGCTACCTGGTCGAGATGCTCTGGGTGCACGACCTCAGGCTCCGGCAGCCACTGCCGACTCCCTGGCTAGGCTACCTCGGCAGCCGGCCGTTCGACGAGGGGCTGGTTCAGATCGGAGCAGCGCTGCTGCGCCCCTGGCGCGAGCGCGCGGCGGCCGTCTCTGTCTTTCTCCACCCCCAGGGGGCAGCCGGTTCTCCAGCCTGTGCGCGAGTGCTGCGCGAGCTGGCTCGGTTGCTGAGTGAGCGGAAACCCGTGACCTATGGCGAGCTGCTCGAGTGGTAAGCCCGAGGTCAGCGTCGTGATCCCGGCCCGTAACGAGGAGGGCTTCATCACGCGGGCCCTGGAGTCGGTCGCCGGCCAGTGCTGGCCGCTGGAGCGACTCGAGGTAGTCGTGGTCGACAACGGCTCGCAGGACCGTACTGCGCCGGTCGTGCGGGAGTTCGCCGAGCGCACGCCGAGGCTCACCGTGCGCATGCTGCACGAGCCGCTTCCCGGCCGAGCCCGAGCCAAGAATCGTGGCGCCCAGGCGGCGACCGGCGAGATCCTGATCTTCCTGGACGCCGATTCCGCCATGGCACCGGACCTCGTGACCCGGGTCATCGAGGCCTATCGCGCCGGATACCCAGCCGGCAGCATCCGCATCATCGCCGACTCGCCAGATCTCCTCGACCGCGCGTTCTTCGGGCTGATGGAGTTCGGCAAGCGGCTCTTCCACATCCGAGCTCAGATGTTTTACTGTTCGCGTGAGTTGTTCCTGGCGCTCGGCGGCTTCGACGAGCGCCTGCAGCTCGCGGAGGACCGTGAGTTTCTCGAGCGACTCGAACGATCGGGGGTGCCGGTCTGTCATCTGAGCACGAGCTGGATCATGACCTCGTCCCGCCGACTGCGCCGGCTGCCGCTCCGGCTGGGCCTGTTGACCACGTTCGCCCGCTGGCTGCTCGCCCACCTCGGTATCGGTCGCTCCTGGCCCTACTGAGCCGGCTCCCCTGGAGCTTGCTGCGGCTAGGCCGGGCCGGAGGTGGGCACGCCGTCGGTGTGCTCAGCGTCTGGCTCGGGTGGGAGCGACTGACTAGCTGGTGGTGGCGGCCACGCGCGCTCAGGCCAGGTGGGGTCTTCCTCTATCGAATGACGGTCTACCGCGGCCGGCCGGTCACGCTCGAAGACGGCTGCGCTGTCCAACGCGGAGATTGGATCGTCGATCTGCACCTCGACAACCGCCGCCTCCTTCAGGTCACCGAAGAAAGCCGCACGCCCTGGAGCCTGCTGCGGGCGGCACGGGAAGATCTTCGAACGCTGGCGAGCCTGGTGAACGCAGGAGAGCTGGGCGACATGCGCGCGGTGCGTGGGGTCACGCTCTTCGCGCGCGCCGGGCGACGACTCGGCTTCGAGGTGCGCCCGCTACCACCGACCTGGTACGCCCATCTACAGCGGTTCTTCTTCGTGGGACTGCTCGCGGTCTACCACCCGCGCGGTTGGCAGGCAGCCGAGCGCTTCCGCGAGCGCGGTTGGCCCGGCGAGACCTGGATGAGCCGGGAGCGACTGCTACATCTCTACGCCGTGAGGAGCAAGGCTGCTGCGCCGGCTACCGGTCAGCCGGACTCTGACCCGTACGGTGCATGCCCGGCGTAAACGCCTGTTGAGGCGCTCATCGCCGGCTTAGACCCCGCCGGGGAGCAGCCTGTCGCCGTTCCGGCAGGGATTTCGCCAGGGGTAACCCGGTCTCCGGTCCCTGGCCCAAGATTCGGCTCAACCCGTAGACCTCAGCGAGTAGGATCCCGAGCGTCAAGAGCGCCGAGACGACGCACCACTGGCAGATCGCTCTGATGACCCAGATCTCGAGATAGGTGAGATAAGCAGCGTAGAGCGTGCCAGCCAGCGCGATGGCAAAGGCACCGGCCGTCAGCAGATCCTGCCGTCCCGGCCATCGCCAGCGTACCAGCCCGATGGCTGACAACGCGGCATACATGCCGACCCCGAGCAGCGCGATGGGCACGCCCGCGATCTCGGCATAGGGACTGTTCTGGACCGTCTGGCAGTCGCCGACGCCGCAGACCAGGATCTCCTGCCGGTAGTGAGCCAGGGTCAGATAGCCGGCTACAGCGATGCCGGCCAGCGCGAGGACGAGCGAGAGCAGTTGCCAGCACATGGCTCGGCTCATCGGTTCAGCTCCGCCTCGATCGCGTTCAGGATGTCCTGGTAGTACCGGATCTGCAGCTTCCTACCGTTCACGAAGAAGGTCGGGGTCGCGTTCACGCCGAGGCTCTGCGCCTCCTGACGCATCGCCTCGACCTCGCCTTGGTGCCGACGGCTATCGAGACAGGAGTTGAACTGATTGGTGTCGAGCCCGATGACTTCAGCGATCCGCTTCAGGCGCGCCGCAGTGAACGAGCCGACGTTCTCGCCGCGCTGGTTAGTGAACAGGGCATCGTGGTATTCCCAGAACTTGCCCTGATCCTGCGCGCAGAGAGCGGCCTCGGCCGCGAGCTTCGACTCATCGCCGATGAAGGCGAAGTCGCGGTACTCGAAGCGGATCTTGCCGGTCGCGATATAGTCCTTGAGGAGTTGCGGGAAAAAGACCTGCTTGAACTGGAGACAGGCCGGGCACTGGTAATCGCCCCACTCGACGACGAGGACCGGGGCGTTCGGGGCACCGAGCACGCGCCCATCGCGCGGGATATCGTCGTAGTTCGAGGTCACTGCCTGCACCGGTGCGACCTCGTCGCCCGTAGCTGGCCGGTTGGCCAGGATCAGGATCAGGGTCGCGATCACGGCCACCGCCACCGCACCGCCGAGCAGCATGTAGCGACGCCGGCGGGCGGCCTGCTGCTCGACCAGGCGGCGCTGCGCTCGTCGCGAGGGCTGACCGGGTGCCTGTTCTCTCGATCTCGTCCCCATCCTGGAACGATCCTCCCAACCTCCGATTCCACGACACCGGCCCAATGGTAGCAGGCTCGTTCGGCTCGGGATCGGCGTCAGCCACCGCGCTGGGTCTCGGCTGGCACGACCCGGTGACGGTACCAGGGCAGCACGATCTCCTCGGCGATCACCTGGACGGCTGCCGCTGCTGGGATCGCTAGCGCGGCACCGGCGAGGCCGAGCAGGGCCGCGCCGATCAGGACCGAGAGGAAGGCGAGCAGCGGGTGAAGGTCGAGCTGCGAACCTTCGATGAAGGGGGAGAGCACCAGCCCCTTGAGGTTCTGGATCGCAACCGAGCTGGCGATGGTGAGCCCTAGGGCGAGCCAGCCAGCAGTGGCTGCCAGGATGAACAGCGGTATGCGCGCCAGCCAGGTACCGGCCCGCGGGATGATCTCGCAGAGGGCGACAATCACCGCCAGGAGCAGCGGGGAAGGCACGCCGATCAGCCAGAGCGCCAGGTAGGTCAGAGCACCCACAATGAGCATGACCGTTAGCTTCGCGCCCAGGTACTGCCCCAGCCGGACCCAGATGATCGTGAGCACGGCTCGCACCCGCTCGCGGTGCTCGGGCGGAGTCAGATCGAGGACAGCGCGCAGGAGCTCCTGGCGCCGGGCGACCAGGAGCGTGGAGATGACCATGACGCTCAGCACGTCGAAGACCAGCCCGAACAGCCGCTGGGGCAAGCGGGAGAGCGAGGTGCCGATGTCGGAGAGAAGTTGTCCGCCCAGACCGCCGATCTCCTGCTCGAACGGGCGAAGCTCGGGATACTGCTGCCGGAGGCTCTCGTACAGCCGCCGAAGCTCCTGGTAGCGATCGAGGAGCTCCGGTAGTTGCCGTCCCACACCGGCAATCTGGCTGATCAACGGTGGGATGACCAGCACGATCAACAGACCAAGCGTGCCGAGTACCACCAGGTAGACCAGGACGATGGCGATCGCCGGTGGTACCCGGCGACGCTCCAGCGCCCGCACCGGCCGGGCGACGGTCGCAGCGATCAGTACGCTCAGGAACAGGATCACCAGCACGTTGACCAGCCGCAGGATGAGCAGCACTACCCCCACTGCGGCCGCAGCCAGGCAGATGCCAGCTGCCACCGCCAGTGCCTGGGACCACCACTCACCCGACCGGATTAGCCGGGGAGGAGTCTGCGGCGCAGCCGGTGGCGAGGCCGTCGGCGTTGGATCGGTCATAGCCGGATCAGGAGTCCTCTCCCGCACCTACGATCGCACTCCCGAGACGAGGCGGGTTAAGAGTGACTCCCCGATTGTCGCAGACGCGGGCATCCAGGCCAAAGGCCACGGCCATCATGCGAACACCGTTGAAGGGGCGCAGCAGTTCTCTGGGGCGGGCAGCCGGCGGGATGAACTTCGGTTCAGGTCTTGACACAGAGACAAAGATGTGCTGTACTAGTAATGCGGTCCCGAGGAGTTGAGCTCGGACCAGCGATGACATCCGACTCGACCGGGAAGCCGGAAGAGTTGACCGCGGACCCGCAAGGGAAAGCGGCACCGGTACAGGTCAGCTCCGCCTGGCGAAAGCCAGAGGGGAGGTGAACTCCGAGGCCGGCGGAGAAGCTGGGATGAGCGAGGCCTGTCGGGGCCGCACTTTTTCCCTCTTCCTGCCCTTCCGGCAGAAGGCTGTCAGGCCAGCCCACAGAGCGGGCCGGAATCACGGCGCTCGCTACTCACCTCACCGCCTCCTCCCCACAGGAATGTGGCTGATCCACTCTCGAGTCGTAACCCCACGGGGGCTGACCGATCGTCCCAGATGATTAAGCGATCGTTATAGCATGATCAGAAAACCTGATAGCCTCGAACGTTCGATCTCTTGCATCATAAAGGCTGATGCGCTATTCTACGCTGCTAACAGTTACCCGCTCGGGAAGCCCGCGCAACGGTGCGCGAGCGAGCGAAGGAGGATTCGTGGAGGCAGCGCTGCACTCGAGCGAGCTGGGGTGTTCTCTTCCACCACTCCCATCAACGCCAGGGCGATCGACGGCGATCCCCTCCCACACCAAAGCCTCCCCTCTGCCTAGTACCCCTGGCAGGCGCGACGTATGCCGCAGCGGCCGTGCCAGGACTACCGGCGGCCGGCTGAGGCGCTAGCTCCCAGACCGGCCGAGCTCACCGACCGACAAGCGACACGTTGATTCGACGGACGCTTCAGCCCCACTCCTGTGCACATCACCGATTCCCGGCATCTCACCAACGTCGATGGAGATGGAGAGTCGACTCCGGTGAGACCAGTAGCCGGCGAGAGTCGGGCCGAGGGATAGGAACACGAGGAGAGTCTTCACAACGAAGGAGGACGTAACGGAACCGGACGAAGGAGCAAACGCAGGGCGTAACCGAGGCTGACCCAACGGCAGTGCAGCCCGCGACGGAGCGGAGCTGCGACCTCGACGACGAGGGAAGGGAGTTGACCGCGATGCAGCGATCAGACTGGGACGAACGCGCGGCACAGGCGCCGCTCTATCGACCGGAGTACGAGCACGACGCCTGCGGAACCGGCTTCGTGGCCGACCTCTCCGGCAGGCCCAGCCACCAGATCATCCGGTACGCCCTCGAGGCCGTCGTCAACCTCACCCACCGGGGCGCGGTCGACGCGGATGCAAAAACCGGCGACGGGGCCGGGATCACCATCCAGCTCCCACGCCGGCTGCTGGCCCGCGAGCTGGCGCGGCTGACCGGCCTCCAGCCTGACCCCGCCGACCTCGCGGCCGGGCTGGTCTTCCTGCCGGCCCATGACCCGGCAGCCGCCGACGCCTGCCGGGCCGCGCTCGACCAGGCCCTCGCCGCCCAGGAGACGCCGGCCCTGGCCTGGCGCCAGGTACCCGTTCGGCCTGAGGTGCTCGGGCACAAGGCGCGCGAGACGATGCCGGCTATCTGGCAGGTAATCGCCGCCCGGCCGAGCGGGCTCGACAGCCTCGAGTTCGAGCGCCGGCTCTACCTAGCTCGCCGGGTCGCCGAGCGCTTCGCGAACGAGCACGGCATCGCCGGCTTCTTCGTCCCCTCGCTCTCCTGTCGCACGCTCGTCTACAAGGGACTGTTCGTCGCCCGCGACCTGGGCGAGTTCTACATCGACCTCCGCGATCCCGAGCTGGAGAGCGCGCTGGCGCTCTTCCACCAGCGATACAGCACCAACACGTTCCCGACCTGGCAACTCGCCCAGCCGTTCCGCCGGCTGGCGCATAACGGCGAGATCAACACGCTGCAGGGCAACCGCAACTGGATGCGCGCCCGCGAGCCGGAGCTCGCGTCCGAGGTCTGGGGCGAGCGGATCGCTGACCTGCTCCCGCTGATCGACCCTGCGGGCAGCGACTCGATGAGCCTCGACAACGTACTCGAGCTGATCGAGCTGTCCGGGCGCGACATCCTCCACGCCGTCGCCATGCTGATCCCCGAGGCCTGGGAAAATATGCCGGCGATGGACGAGGACTTGCGCGGCTTCTACGCCTACCACGCCGGTCTAATGGAACCCTGGGACGGCCCGGCCGCGATCGCATTCACCGATGGCCGGATCGCTGGCGCCGTGCTCGACCGTAACGGCCTGCGGCCGGCCCGCTACTCGGTGACTGAGGACGGGCTGGTGGTGCTGGCCAGCGAGACCGGCGTCATCGACCTCAGCGGTCGCCGGGTCATCGAGCGCGGGCGGCTGGGTCCGGGGCAGATGCTGGCGGTCGATGTCGAGACCGGGCAGCTCTGGCGCAACGAGGAGATCAAGGCGCAGCTCGCCGCTCGACGGCCGTACCGGGAGTGGGTACAATCCGGCTTCTACTGGCTCTCCGCGGCCCGGTCCCACGCCAACGGGCACGAGCCCGACGGGAGCGGCCAGCTCGCCCGCCAGATCGCCTTCGGCTTCAGCGCCGAGGACCAGCGGCTGGTGATCCACCCCATGGCGGCCGAGGCCAAGGAGCCGCTCTGGTCGATGGGCGACGACGCGCCGCT
>BEIC01000071.1 GCA_002898875.1 bacterium HR26 | reverse complement strand
AGCCGCCGATCGGTCGCGGTGACGAACCGCTGGGCCGGCACGCTGCTCAAGGTCTGGAGCAGGCGGTCCTGGTGTTCTTGATCGAGCTCGGAGAGCACATCGTCCAGCAGGAGCACCGGCAGCTCGCCGGTCGCCCCCCGGAACGCGTCGATCTCGGCCAGCTTGGTCGCGACGACAGCCAACCGCTGCATCCCCCGCGAGCCGAAAGCGGCGAGCTCCTCGCCCGCCAGCGTGTAGGCCAGGTCATCGCGGTGAGGACCGATCAGCGTCATGCCACGCCGGAGCTCGTCGTCGCGCAAGCTATGCAGCGCAGCCTGAAAGCGCTGGGCTACCCGGGCCTGGGCATCAGGCAGGCTGTCGAGTACCACTCGCTCCCGGAGCGGCTCGGGCAACGGTACCGTGCTCTGATACGCCAGCGACAGCGGCAGGTCGCTCACTGCCAGCTCTCGGAAGTGGCCACCCAGGGCTTCGGCCAAACGATGGACGTAGCGGAGCCTGGCGACCAGCACGTAGGAGCCATGGATCACGAGCTGCTCGTCCCAGTAGGCCATCTGCTCCTCGATCGCGCGGCGGTCGCGCGCCGGCTCGACCGCGATCTGTTTGAGGAGGCTGTTGCGCTGCTCCAGCAGGCGGACGTACCGGCTCAGCGACCGGAGGTAGGCCTGGTCGATCTGCGAGAGCGAGATATCGAGGTAGCGGCGTCGGACGCTCGGCGAGCCCAGCACCAGCTCGAGGTCCTCGGGCGAGAAGAGCACGACCTTGAGCGTTCCCACCACGTCGATTGCCCGCCGCGGTAGGCCGTCCTGCCGTAAACGCTTGCGGGCGCTGTTCCGCTCGGGCTCGACGGTGATCGTCATCTCGATCGTGGTCGCGAGGTGGTCGAGGACGAGCTCACCGACCAGCCGCGCGTAGGGGGGAAGGCCGTAGTCGCGGCCGCTCTCGCGATGGATCAGTTGCCGCTCGGTGGCGGTGCGGAAGGAGCGAGTCGTCGCGAGGAGGTAGATCGCCTCGAGAAGCGAGGTCTTGCCCGCGGCGTTGGAGCCGACGAGCCGGAGCCCCGAGGACGGCAGCGGCAGGTCGAGGTGATGAAAGCAGCGGAACTCCTCGAGCTCGATCCGGCGGAGATACATCGTGCGGTCGCTCTCCCACGGCTCGTGAGCGCGGCATCTTCAGGATGCAATGGTATCGCGCCGAGCGGGCTGCCGACCGGCCAGCCACCCGGCGCAGACGTCGCGCTCAACCAGGCAACTGCTCCCCGAGCCAGGCTGCGCGGCAGTGCACGACTGAGGGTCGATCACGTTTGGTCTGCGGATGCCGGGTGGCGCGGGGCTGAAGCCCCGCGCCACCGCACGAATCCTAAAGACATGCTAGATGTTGCCGATCACCATCGGCATGATCACGTGTGTGAACGAGGTATCGCCGACGGGCCGGAACACGCCGGCCGCGTTGGGGCTGGTCATCTCCAGCGCCACCTCGGCCGACTTCATAACCGAGAGTACCTCGGTGAGGTAGCGGCCGTTGAAGGCGATCTGCGCCTTAGGACCCTCTACGCGCGCTGAGAGGAGATCCTCGTTGTCGCCCGCCTCGGCCGCCTGCGCCGAGACGATGACCGAGCCAGGGTCCAGCTCGCTGTCGCCGGGCAGGAGCTGGAGCCGCACGACCTCGTTGTTCGACTGCGCGAAGATCTTGGCGCGCCGGGCTGCGGCCAGGAACGCCTCGCGGGAGACAACAACCCTGGTGTTGTAGGTCTTGGGGATAATCTGGCGAAACTCAGGGAAGTGGCCATCGATCAGCCGGCTGAGGAACTCGATCGGTCCCGAGCGGGCCAGGAGCTGGCTGCGGTTCGGCGTGACCAGCAGGTCGATAGCCCCCTCAGCGTCGGCCATACTCCGGGCCAGCTCCTGCAGCGCTTTGGCCGGCACGATGATTGAGAGATCCTCGGCCACGGGCTCGTCGAGCTCCGCCGAGCGCACCGAGAGCCGGAAGCCATCGGCGGCCGCCATCGTGAGGGTCGAGCCCTGGAACTCGACCAGCACCCCCGCCAGCACCGGCCGGCTGTCGTCGGTTGCAGCGGCGAAGGCAACTTGGCCGATCATCTCGCGGAGCAAGCCGCTGTCGATGCGGGCAGTCGGCGTCTGCTCGCCGATTTCAGGCAGCGTCGGGAAGTCCTCGGCTGGGATACCCTTGATGTTCGCCTTCGAGTAGCCGCAGCTCACCGCCAGGGTGAGCGAGCCCGGCTCGATTCGCAGGGTCACTTCATCGCTGGGCAGGCTGCTGATGAACTCGGTGAGCAGGTCGGCCCGGACGGTAAGCCGGCCAAGCTCAGCCACTCGCGCCGGGAGCGAGGCGGCGATAGCGATCTCCAGGTTGGTCGCAGCCAGGCGCAACTGGCCCTCCTGGGCCGAGAGGAGCACGTTGCTGAGCACCGGCAGCGTGGACTTGCGTGCCACTGCCCGCGAGACGTGCGCGAGCGCCCGATGGAGTTCACCCTGCTGACAGGTGACCTGCACAGCCGCCTGCTCCCTTCAGTGTCCGTACACTTCTCATGTGCCATTATAGCACAGCGCTCAATGAGCCCGCGGGGAAGTGTGCCCCAGGCGAGCAGACCAGCCACCGCCCTGACACTCGCGGGATCCGGGTGTCGAAGCTGGGGCGAGAGCAGCCGCGCAGAGGCTCAGGCGCTGCGAAGCCGCCGCCCCAGCGCCACGGCGGAGAGGAACAACCCGGCCAGGCCGACGACGGCCAGCGCGGTCGCCTTCGGCTCCGGCCCCGGCAGGACGACCTTGCCGTCGTCATAGCTCAGGAAGAGCTGCCCCCACTTGCTCTGCAGCGCCTGCTTCACCCGCCGGCGGCCGTGCACCGGATACCAGTAGACATTGTGATAGAAGTTCGAGGCGAAGTACGACCACGGCACCAGCGGCGAGCGCAGCAGCAGGCCCTCGAGCGGCTTCAGCGGGCCGTGGTAGATCAGCTTCTGCCCCTTACTGGCGAAGGTGTCCCCGGCGACGAAGCCCCAACTCTCGTTCGAGATGTCCAGGCCGACCACCTCGATCTCCCTCGGGTCGCCGACGCCGAGCCCACGCTCGTGCGCCAGGCGGATGAAGGGGATCGAGAGCGGATCGAACCCCTGGAGCTTGGCGCTGATGGCGTCGATCGCCACCTGATCGGCGCTGGCGAGGATGATGTCCTTCTCGTGCGGGCGCATTGCGCGCGGCCCGGGGCCGTCACCGGCGAAGGTGCCATCCATTACCGCAAAGATACCCGGGTGAATCTCCTGCTGAATGGTCAGCAGGTCGACCAGCGTCTCGTGGATGACGGCATGCGTCCAGTGCCGTCGCTCGTTCAGGAGACCGCCGAACGCGTTCTTCATCGCGCCGGTGATGGTGGTGAACACGTGGGTCTTGACGGTCGGCAGGTGGATGATGTTGCGGCCGAGGAAGAGCTTGGGGATCTTGATCCCCTCGGGGAAGATCTGCGGCAGCACCATCAACTCGTGCTTCGGCTCGTAGACGACCCACTCGACATCCGGTTCGTAGAGATGGATATTCTCGACCCCGTACTTGTCCACCACATACTTGTGCTTGTTGTTGCGCTCGCCCCGGTACGCATCCACGACGACGGTGCGGTTGTGGGCAGCAATGAGACGGCCGTACCCATCAGCCTTGAGCCGGCGGATCACCCCTTCGAGCTGCCAGGGAGTCGTCGAGCAGCCGGGATACCAGGTGTCCCAGGTGATGTTGACCTTCAGGATCGTGTCGCGGTCTTTCGGCAGCGCCGCCTCGTAGCCGGCCATCTGCATCACCCGGCCGATATCGCCGAGCACCGTCTCCGGTGTCGTCCGCAGGACCGCCACCTTGCCCTTGCCAGGAAAGTCGACCCCCATCGCAAGCCTCCATCCACTGTGCCACGAGCAGCGGGCGCTCGACGCGCGGGGCTTCTCGGAGCGCTTGGCTCCGTCTCGATGCTACCACCGGCGCGCCCGGCGAGCCACGCCGCTGCGGCTGGCCACGCGGCTAGTCATAAGTACTATTGTACGTACGCATCTGACCTGCTAGGATGGTGACTCGAGGGCACCGGTTCGTGAAGCCTGCGCAGCCAGGAGGCAGCGCCCCTGGCTGCCTAGTGAGGATGGGCGATGTGACTGGTGGGGGGACATTTCGCCGGGCGTTCCGGCTGGTCGTTCTCATCACGCTGGTTGCAGCCGCGTTCGGATTCGAATCGGTGCCTCTTCGCGCAGCCGAGCCAGACATCGCGGCACAGTCCGCCATCGTCATCGACGCGGGTACCGGCGCCGTCCTCTACGCGAGGAACCCCGATGAGCCCTGGGCTCCGGCCAGCCTGACCAAAATCGCGATCGCGCTGGTCGCGCTCGAGAGCGCGCCGCTCGACCAGCGCTTGACGGTCGAGCAGTACGACCTGGTAGGAGAGGCCTCGATGGGTCTGGCAGCCGGTGACGAGCTGACACTGGAGACGGCACTCTACGGTCTGCTGCTGCCCTCGGGCAACGACGCCGCCATGACTATCGCCCGGAACCTCGGTGCGCTGCCGGGCGATTCGCCGAAGGAGTCCGTTGACCGTTTCATGCGGCGGACGAACCTGATGCTCGAGCGGATGGGCCTCCGCAATACCTACCTTCTGAACCCCCATGGATTGGATCAACCCGGGCATCGCTCCACTGCCCGCGACCTGGCACTGGTGACCCGGGAGGCGCTCCAGGACCCGACCTTTCGCCGGATCATCGGCAGCCCGATCTACCAGGACGGGCACTACGCGTTGCAGCAGTCGAACCGGCTCCTCGGCTCGTACCCGGGGCTCATCGGCGGCAAGACCGGCATCACGGACGGATGCGGCTACTGCCTGATGGAGGCGGCTGAGCGGGACGGCCGGACGGTCATCGCGGTCCTGCTCGGCAGCACCGCCGAGGCCTGGTACCAGGACGCCGAGACGCTGCTGGATTACGGGTTCGCGCAGCTCGCGCAGGGGAGTGCCGGGCAGCCCGCCCCCGCGGAGATCCAGGCAGCTCCGGCCAGGTCGTCGGACGCTGCGAGCACTGGGGATGCCGAGTTCACCCAGACTGCCACCGCGACCGGGACGGTACCTTCGCCCACCGCCGCTCTGCCATCGCCGCAGCCTGCTACCGGGCTTATCGTGCGCAGGGAGGCTCCGGATGTGGCAGTCGTCCACCCGGCGGCAGCGCCGGAGGAGAAGTCTGAGGCCTGGCGCTGGCCTGTATCGGCGCTGCTGGCCATGGGAGCGGCGCTCGCGCTGGTCACGACGTACCCGACGGTGCTAGGGCTCGGCAGCCTGCTCTGGCAGCGACGGCAGCGTGCCAGGCGATGCGCCTCCGAGCACCGGCTGCGCCGTGGCGTGGCCGAGGTTCGGCTGACGGCCGACGCGCGCGCACGCGGGTCGATCAGCACCCGGTCGCGGACGGCTGCGGTGCAGTGGCAGCCCCCCGCGGGAGCGAGCGGTCCGGCCGGGCAACCACGCGTGGTGACGTTCAACGCTGCCGAGGCGATCACCAGCCGGGCCATCAAGCTGGCCCGCCGGGGTGACTACCATGCGGCTGAGAGCGAGTTCCGGCGAGCGCTCAGGGTCGATGCCAGTTACGACTTCACGCGTTGCCCTGGGTTCTGGAGCATGCCGCCGGCCGGGTACGTTCTGGCGGCCCGGGCCTATCGCGCCGTCCGCCGCGGTCGGGATGCCAGGACCCTGTTGACCGTGGTGCGGCTGAGCTTCGGTAGCACTCCGCTGCTCGAAGCGGAGCTGGACCAGGCCTCGGCCATCGCCGAACCGCCGGATTCACCTGTGCGCCAGGTGATCGACCGGCGGCTGGCACGCAGCGGGCAGCCAGGGTAGCCCACGCGCTCGGGCTCGGCAAGGCATGCGACAGGCCGGTCAGCCTGCCCGCGCTCGGACGAGGACATCGGTTTGATACGTCCCGTGTCAGATGTGCTATAATCAGACCGTGTCAAGATGGTGAAGTAGCCGGGGAGAGGCTATGCGACGGTCGGAACCGCTCTATGTGATCAGCGTAGCGGCGCGACTGCTGGAATTGCACCCGCAGACACTGCGCAAGTACGAGCGTGAGGGGTTCGTCGCGCCATCGCGGACACCGGGCAACCTGCGGCTCTACTCGGCCGAGGACCTGGAGCGGCTGCGCCAGGTGAAGCACCTGGTCGAGGAGCGTGGGGTGAATCTCGCCGGCGTTCAGCTCGCGCTCGGGTTGACGTCGCGCCTGCGACAGCTGCGCGAGCGGTGCCTGGCAATCTCCGAGCAGTACGACCGGATCTTCGACAGCGTGGTGGCGGAGATCGACACGATGCTGCAGGAGCTCGGCGCCAGCATAGAGCCGTAACGTCCCGCGCTTCACCGTACGGAATCTGGCGCTGACAGTTTCGAACATGCCTGACGACGGGAGGGGTCGTTTTCTGCCATGAGCCTGCAGCGATTCACCGAGAAGGCTCAGGAAGCGCTGCTCACCGCTCAGCGCGCAGCGGAGAGCCACCAGCATGCTCAGCTCGATGTCGAGCACCTGCTCCATGCGCTCGCGGCTCAAGCCGATGGAGTCGTGCCACAGATCCTCCTGCGGCTGCAGCTCGATCCACGCACGGTTGTGGCCGAGCTGGAGCGCCTCGTCGAGCGCTTGCCGCGGCTCCAGTACGCTGCCCAGCCGACAGTGGCACCGGCCCTGCGGCGGGTACTGGAGCGAGCCGACGCGGAGGCTCAGGCCTTCGGCGACGAGTACATCAGCACCGAGCACCTGCTGCTGGCGGCGCTGGACGCGGCGCCGCGATCGCCTGCTGTCCAGGCGCTGTCGCGGCTCGGCGTGACGCGCGAGCGCGTCCTCTCAGCGCTGAGCCAGATCCGAGGTGCCCAGCGAGTCACAACGCCGACGCCCGAGAGCACGTACCAGGCGCTCGAGCGCTACGGGCGCGACCTGACCGCGCTGGCCCGGCAGGGCAAGCTCGACCCGGTGATCGGCCGGGACGAGGAGATCCGCCGGGTCATCCAGGTCCTGCTGCGCCGGACGAAGAACAACCCGGTGCTGATCGGCGATCCGGGCGTGGGCAAGACCGCCATTGTCGAGGGTCTGGCCCAGCGGATCGTGCGCGGGGACGTGCCCGAAGGGCTCAAGGACAAGCGGATCGTCCAGCTTGACCTGGCGGCGATGGTCGCCGGGGCGAAGTTCCGCGGCGAGTTCGAGGAGCGGCTCAAGGCGGTCCTTAACGAGATCCAGCAGGCCGAAGGCGAGATTATCGTCTTCATCGACGAGGTGCACACCGTCGTCGGTGCCGGCGCGGCCGAGGGGGCGCTGGACGCCTCCAACATGCTCAAGCCGATGCTGGCGCGCGGCGAGCTGCACGCAATCGGCGCCACCACCCTCGACGAGTACCGCAAGCACATCGAGAAGGATCCGGCGCTGGAGCGGCGCTTCCAGCCGGTCTACGTCGACGAGCCGACGGTCGAGGAGACAATCAGCATCCTGCGCGGGCTGCGCGAGCGCTACGAGCTGCACCACCAGGTGCGCATCCTCGATTCGGCGTTGGTGGCGGCCGCGGTGCTCTCGCACCGCTACATTACCAACCGCTTCCTGCCGGATAAGGCGATCGACCTGGTGGACGAGGCGGCGGCGCGGCTCCGAATGGAGATCACCAGCATGCCAGCCGAGCTGGACGAGCTGCTGCGCCGGATCACCCAGCTCGAGATCGAGCGTGAGGCGCTGCGCAAGGAGCGCGACGAGGCTTCGCGGCAGCGGCTACAAGAGCTGGAACGTGAGCTGGCCGACCTCCGCGAGCAGGAGCAGGTGCTGCGCTCCCAGTGGGAGCAGGAGCGCCAGGCGCTGCAGCGCATCAACGAGCTGAAGCAGCAGATCGAGCAGACTCGCCACGAGATCGAGCAGGCGCAGCGGGTGGCCGACTACGCGCGCGCCTCGGAACTCCAGTACGGCCGGCTGGTCGAGCTCGAGCGGCAGCTCCGGCAGGAGGAGCGGCGGCTGAGCGAAGTGCAGACGCACGGCCGGCTGCTCAAGGAGGAGGTGGATGCCGACGACATCGCCGAGGTCGTGAGTGCCTGGACCGGCATCCCAGTCGCGAAGCTGATGGAGAGCGAGATGGAGAAGCTCGTCCACATGGAGGAGCGGCTCCACGAGCGGGTCGTCGACCAGGACGAGGCGGTCACGGCGGTGTCCAACGCCATCCGCCGCGCGCGGGCCGGCCTGCAGGACCCGAACCGGCCGCTGGGCAGCTTCATCTTCCTGGGCCCCACTGGCGTCGGGAAGACCGAGCTGGCCCGGGCCCTGGCCGAGTTCCTCTTCGACGACGAGCGGGCGATGGTGCGCATCGACATGTCGGAGTACCAGGAGCGGCACACGGTGTCGCGGCTGATCGGCGCCCCGCCGGGCTACGTCGGGTACGAGGAGGGCGGCCAGCTCACCGAGGCAGTGCGGCGGCGGCCGTACTCGGTCGTGCTCTTCGACGAGATCGAGAAGGCGCACCCGGAGGTGTTCAACGTCCTGCTCCAGGTGCTGGACGACGGCCGGCTGACCGACGGGCAGGGGCACACGGTCGACTTCCGCAACACGGTCATCATCATGACCAGCAACCTCGGCTCCTCGTACATCCAGGCCATCGGCCCACAGGGCGAGCAGGAGATCCGGCGCCGGGTGATGGAGGCGGTGCGCGCGCACTTCCGGCCGGAGTTCCTGAACCGGATCGACGAGATCATCATCTTCAAGCCGCTCACCCGCGAGCAGCTCGCTGAGATCGTCGAGATCCAGCTCCGCCAGGTGCGCAAGCGGCTCGAGGACCGCAACCTGACGTTGCAGATCACGCCGCGAGCCAAGGAGCTGCTCGCCGAGCGCGGCTACGACCCGGTCTTCGGCGCGCGACCGCTCAAGCGCGTCATCCAGCGCGAGCTGCTCGACCCGCTGGCGACGAAGCTGCTGCGCGGCGAGATCCGCGACGGCGAGACGGTGCTGGTGGACATCGGTCCGGACGGCAACCTGAGCATCCGTGGCGTGCTCGCCGAGGCCGAGGTCGTGGCCTAATCTCTGACGGGGGTCAGCGGAGGGGGCAGTAGCCGGTGCTAGCCGCCCCCTCCGCGCTCGGCCCGCCGATCGGGGGCTGAGGCAAGGCCTGGGAACGGTGCTGCCAGCGCTCGAACGCGGCCGCGGAGTGGCGCGAGGTTGCCGAAGGTAACGGCACGCCGTACGCTGGTATGGAGAGCGGACAGCGCGGCGTTTCGGAGGGCCGAAAAATGGAGTTCGGTACCATCCTCGCCGAACTGATCAAGTTCCTGCTGATCCCGATCGTCCTTTTGCTGGTGCCACTGCTGGTGATGCTGATCTTCGATATCGCAGCCCATCTGGGGGAGCTTTTCGGCGAGCGGTAGGCGGTGTGAGCTCGGCAGTGAAGCCGGGAGAGAACGCCGAGAGTTGAATCGCGGCTCTCGGCTCGGTCGCAGGGAAGAGCGGATCAGCGATGAGCGGGATCGACACACTGGCCAAGGCGATCATCGCAATGGGCGTGGTGCTGGTCGTCATCGGTCTGCTGCTCCTGCTGGCCGGTCGCGTGCCCTACCTCGGCCGGCTGCCGGGCGACATTATCTACCGGCGCGACAACGTGACGATCTACATCCCGCTGGCGACGATGCTCCTCCTGAGCATCATCCTGACCATCGCGCTCAACCTCTTCTTCCGGCGCTGAACCCTGCCAGGCTCGCAGGCGTCGCAGGTTTGCTGCTGCTTGCGGCTGCCCTGCTGCGCTGCGTGGTCCGCCGCTGAGAAGGCGCTCACCCACCATATAGCTGAGCTTGGAGCTAAGCCGCTACCAACCTGCCTGCCCCGAACGGCGAGCCAGGCTCCTGGATGGGAACCCTCTCATCACCTCCGGCGTCTTCAACGATGACAGCATAGCCCCACGCAACGAGGAGGCAGGAGATGGGATCCCTCAGCACCTTTCGCCCGTTCACAGCGCTGCTCCTCTCGCTGCTGATCGCGCTGGCCCTCGCGACGGCTTGTGGCCGGAGCGAGCGCCCTGAAGGGCAATCGGCACAATCCGGTGTGGCATCCACTGCGGTCGTAACCGACCAGGCGCGCCCGGCGCCGGCCGAAGGTGCCCCGGAGATGGGTGCGCCGACCTCCGGCGGTCCGAGCGTCGGCTCGAGTTTCGACCGCTTCGTGATCCGAACCGGCGAGCTCGAGCTCCAGGTGAACGACGTCGGGCAGGCCCTGGTGGCGATCCGACAGTTGACGATCGATGCCGGGGGCTTCGTGCTCAGCTCCTCCACCTACGCCCACGGGGAGGGAGGAAAGCAGCAGACGGCCACGCTGACTGTCCAGGTGCCGTCCGAGCGCTTCGACCAGTTCCTCAACCAGGTGCGCACGAGCCCACTCATCGTCAAGGTCGAGCGCGAGCAGCTCCAGAGCCAGGACGTGACCGAGGAGTACCTCGACCTCGAAGCCCGGCTGCGCAATCTCCAGGCGACCGAGCAGCGCTACCTGGCTCTGCTCGACCGGGCCAGCACTATCGAGGAGATCTTGCGAGTCGAGCAGGAGCTGAGCCGGGTTCGCTACGAGATCGAGCAGGTGACCGGGCGCAAGCAGTACCTCGAGCGGCACATCGCCTACGCGCAGGCGACCATTACCCTGGTTCCGGCATCGGCGGCGCAGGACGCGAGAGGCCCGGCGTTCGACCTCGCACGAGCCGTCGAGCGCGCTTGGCGCGCCTCGCTCCGGTTCATCGGCGGGGTCGCCGAGA
>BEIC01000070.1 GCA_002898875.1 bacterium HR26 | reverse complement strand
GCGCGGGTGAGACAGTGTCCACTACGGCGCTATTACGCCGCGCTACGCGGTGCTAAGGGAAGGATACCGAATGGTACCTAACCGCAACCGGGGAGCCCAGCGGGCTCGTGAAGGCGAATCAGCGGGTCACTTGGTCTTTCACGTGCTGGATGCGGCTCAGGCTCTCTTGCAGCGCCTCCTCGACGCGCGACAACAGCTCCAGCGCGTACAGGTCCACCTCGCCCTTGGCCCGTTTGGCCTGGTCCTTCGCCTGCCGGAGCATCTCCTCGCAGCGCGCCTTGGCCTCGTTGACGATCCCCTGCTCGCTCATGATGTACTGGGCACGCTCCTGAGCCGTCGAGAGGATTTTCTGCGCCTCCATCTGCGCCTCGAGGATGATCTTCTGCCGCTCCTGGAGCACCCGCCGGGCCTGGCGTAGCTCGCGCGGCAGCGACCGCCGGATCTGCTCGAGGAGGACCAGCGCCTCGGCCTCTTCAACCATCACCCGGTTGGTGAGCGGCACCCGCGAGCCCCGTGTAATCACCTCTTCCAGCCGCTCAATCAGCTCATTGAGGTCGGCTGTCGGCTCCGCCGCCGGGTATCCACGCACATCATCCACGATCGCCATCGCCATCCTGCGCTATTCCGCTACGAAGGTTTCGAACTTCCGCGCCAGCGCCTTGACCACGTGCTCGGGGACCAGACCGGAGACATCACCACCCAGTCGCGCAACTTCCTTGATCAAGCTCGAGCTGATGAAGGAGTTCTGAGAACTCGTCATCAGGCACACAACATCGATCTCGGGGGCCAGGTGGCGGTTCATATGGGCGAGCTTGAACTCGTATTCGAAGTCTGAGACCGCCCGGAGCCCCCGGACGATCGTCTGTGCCCCCACTGCCCGCGCATAGTCTACGGTCAGCCCGCTGAAGATGTCAACGCGAACATTGGCGAGCCCGGCCAGCGCCTTCTCAGCCATCTCCCGCCGCTCCTCTGGGCTGAAGAGCGGCGGCTTGTCGAGCCGGTCGCTTCCAGCGTAGATACCGACGATGAGCAGATCGAACAGCCGGGCGGCCCGCTGGGCAACATCGATGTGACCGTTGGTGATCGGGTCGAATGCCCCAGGATACAGTGCGATACGCTTCACGCTCCTGTCTCCATCGCTGACACCCCGCTCGACAATCCTCGGTGTAGCCTATAGATCGCCACACAGCTATCGCCATGACAACGGTCACGCAGCCGCTCTAACCCGTCCAGGGTCTCCGGGAGCGCGACTCGCGGCGAGTGACCGACCACGAGTATCGCTCCGTCCGCGGCAGCCGGCCATCGGGCAATGGCGCCCATCACCTCGAGGATCTGCGGGTCGGCGTACGGCGGGTCCATGATGATAAAATCATAGGGAACCCGGTCCCTGCTGCGAGCCAGGAAGGCGGCGACCGTCGTGCAGTGAACCGCCGCGCGGTCGCGGAAACCCGTGTGTTCCAGGTTCTCCCGGATGACCGCGCAGGCTGCCGGGCTCCGCTCGACAAAGTCGGCCCACTCAGCGCCGCGGGAGAGGGCCTCAATGCCGATCGCCCCGCTGCCGGCATAGAGGTCGACCACCCGCCGCGGGCGCACGCCCAGCGCCTCGAGCATGGAGAACAACGCCTCCCGGATCTTGTCGGCCATTGGTCGCGTGCGCATGCCGCGCGGCGCTTTCAGCCGGTGACCACGCGCGGTTCCGCCGATCACCCGCATGCCCGCTCGCCTCGCCCGCTCGCCGCCAGCGCCCGGCTACCGGCGCGGAATGCGGGCACTCTCCAGCGCGATCTCGTGGCGGGGATAGGAACCGAAGATCTTCAGCTCCGCCGCCTTCTCTGCCATCCGCGCGAGCGCCTCAGCGATGTGCGGATCGCGCCGGTGCCCTTCGATATCGACAAGGAAATAGTAGTCTCCCAGCGCCGACTTCATCGGGCGGCTCTCAACTTTGGTCATCTGGATTCTGGCCACTGCTAGCTCGTTCAGGACCTCGACCAGCGCCCCCGGCACGTTCCGCTTCACGGTGAAGCAGAGCGACGTCCGATCCTGGCCAGTCGGCTCGGCGTCGTGCTCAGCCAGCACGATGAAGCGCGTCATGTTGGTTCGCTGATCCTGAATATCCCAGGCCAGCACCTCAGCGCCGTACAGCTCGGCGGCCCGCAGCGTGCCGATGGCAGCACGAGAGCCGTCCTCGCTCTGCATCATCTCAGCCACCGCGGCCGCGGTGCTGAGCGACGCGATCTGCTCTGCTCCCGGCAGGCAGCGTTCCAGGAAGCGACGGCACTGCCCCAGCGCCTGGGGATGCGACATCACAGCTCGGATCTGCTGGAGCGTCGTGCCGGGCCGGGCAAGCAAGAAGTGCCGCACCGGTAAGATCAGCTCGGCGCAGATCTGCAGCGTCGTCTCGTGAATCAGGAGATCGACGGTGGCGCTGACCGTGCCCTCGATCGAGTTCTCGATCGGCAAGATTGCCCGATCGGCCAAGCCGGTCTCGACCGCGGAGACCAGTGCCGGGATCGAGCTCATCGGCATCAGCTCCGCCCCGTCCTGCGCCGCTTGAACGAGCGCGGCCTCTTCGCTGAAGGTACCTGCCGGACCTAGGTAGGCGAGCCGCACCGCCGTGCTACCCTCTCCAACCCCACGACGCCCGGCAGTATAGGCCGAGCGTGCCGGCCGAAGCAACTCCGCATGGCCTCAGCGCCGGCGTTCCCATTCCTTCACGAGGTCGCGCAGCCGGTGCGTTGCCCCGCAGGCCGGGCAACGCAGCAGCACCTCTCCACTGTTCGCGTGCCACGTTTCGGCGAGCGGGTAGAAGCGGCGGCGCCGGAAGATTCCGAGGACTTCCCCACAGGAGCAGTAGACGCGCCGGCCGCGCAACCACTCCAAGAACGCCTGTCGATCCTCCAGCGTCTGCCTCCCATTCTCCGTGCGGCAGATCTCCGCCGGTCGCAATAAGCCCGCCCCCCTGCCGAACTATACCGCCAGCCTAGCCGGTCCAGCCTGTGAGTGACGGTTATAGGGCGCGCGAGCGCCCGCGCGGGCACCCGCGCACCCTACTGGCAATGGCGCCGCCTCTCAGCTCTGCGCCTCGACGTCAGCCAGCAAGTTGAACTCGCGCGCGTCGATCTTGAGTACCACGGTGTCGCCTTCGACCCGATCGATCACCTCGGGAGTGAGGCGCTTATGCTTGCGGCTGAGCAGACCGTGCGCCACGGTGAAGCCGGCAAGCTCGCCGGTCATGGTATCGCGGATCAGCTCCGACACCGTGCCCAGTTTCTTCCCAGCAGCCCCAACGACGGTCATCCCCGAGCGCAGCCCGAGATCCGCGGCCTCCTCCACGACGACGGCACGCTGCTCAGCATGCGCGAGCGCCATCGCTGGGACCTCACCGACGAGCCGGCCCTCCTCGTCGACGACCGGCAGGTAGTCGATCCCTGAGAGCCGGTCACCGAACTCGTTCAGCCGTGCCAGCGCCTCGGCCAGCGTCAGCGAGGGTGTGAGGTGCGGGAATTCCCGCACCATGAACTCCCGCACCGGTCGCTCCGCATTCTCGCCGGCCAGCCCCATGATCTCACGCCAGCGCACGATCCCGACCGGGCGCTCTCCCTCGACGACGATCAGCGAGAGCCGTGCCTCGCCACCGAGCCTGGTCTGCACCGTGCGCACCAGCTGGTCGGGCGTCACGACATCGAGCGTCTGAACCATCAGGTCAGCGACCGTACGGCCTTCGGCGATCGCTTCCTGGCCGGAGGGCGTACTACCGGCCGGAGTGAATGGTTCGTTCTCCCAGCCCATCTGGTCAACCTCCTTGCTCGAGACGTTCAGCTCAAGCCGCTGCTCGCCGGTGAGCGCCTCGCGCACGGCATCGCGCGGGATACAGAGGTCACGATGCCGTGGCCGGCTCACCACGAAGTCCCGTTCGCGAACCTGCTTGACCTGGCCGATGTACTCGCCGTCCACGCCGAAGACCTTCATGCCCGGCTGGACCCAGAGTCGCTCCAAACCCATGACCCTCTCTCCCTTCCAGGCCTGTAGCTAGGTCGGTCGGAGACCAAGCGAGCGCTCACCCCTTCCATCTCAGTAACGCGTGACTTGACAGTTGATAACACATCCGGCGCAATTTGCCCAGTCGCCCCGCACGGGGGTACCCATCCTTCTGAGCAAGAGCGCACTGTACCGAGAGCCTTCACCTCGCTGTAAACCAAGTGTTGAAGCGGTATACTTGTGCTTGGGCAATGCGACAGCGGGGAGCGAGCGCCGCCATGGACGAGCAGTGGCGGCTTTTTGCAGCAATCGAGTTACCCGAGCCAGTCCGGGAGCGAATCGGCCAGGAAATCGAACGGCTGCGCCGGCTCGGCTGGCAAGCGAAGTGGGTGAATCCGGAGGGGAGCCACCTGACCGTCAAGTTCTACGGCTCGGTCCCACTCCAAGCACTGCCGCAACTGCAGGAAGCGCTGCGTGCCGGCCTGTCCGACCTCCCGGCTTTCTCGATCGAGACCGCTGGAGCTGGAGTCTTCCCGCACCCCAGTCGGCCACGCGTTCTCTGGCTGGGCGTCGGTGGCGAGGTCGAGGCACTGGCCAGGCTGCAGCGACGCGTTGAGGAGCTCAGCCTCGAGCTCGGTTTCCCGCTCGAGGAGCGGCCGTATCACCCGCACTTGACTCTCGCGCGCTTCCGTCCAGAGGATTTGCCCTCGCTTCGCGGGCTGGAACGCCAGTTGCAGCGGCTGGCCACTCTGCCGCCGATCGCCATCCCGGTACGCGCGCTCACGCTCTACCGCAGCGAGCTGCGCCGGACTGGCGCAGTCTATTCTGTCGTGGACACTTTCGCGCTGGAGGCCAGCCGATGATGGTGGCCGTCTGTGGACCGAACGAGGCGACCCCGGAAGAGGCCGAGCTGGCCGAGGCCGTCGGCGAAGCGTTGGCTCGCCATGGCTGCACCATCATCTGCGGAGGGCGGGATGGGGTGATGGCGGCGGCCTGCCGCGGGGCCAAACGGGCAGGCGGGGTCACCATCGGCGTGCTACCAGGATACGACTCGCGCGCGGCTAATCCCTGGGTCGATCACGTCATCTGTACCGGGATGGGCGAGGCCCGCAACGCGATCATTGTCGCGTCTGCTGACGCCGTCATCGCCGTCGGCGGCGGGCTCGGCACGCTGTCCGAGATCGCGCTCGCGCTTAAGCTGGGCAAGCGTGTGGTCTCACTAGGAAGCTGGGCGCTCGAGGAACAGCGGCTGGCGCGTCAGGCCGCGCGGCATCTCTACCGCCACGCCGCGAGCGTCGACCAGGCGATCAAGCTCGCGCTGGCCGGGGTTTCAAAGGCTTCTCCCACTTAGCGAGAGCGCTACCAGGGGCATCGTACTCTGGCAGACACCGCCGGTCCGCATGCGTGTGCCGAGTGGCCAGAGAAGTGATGCTGGCCGATACTTCATGTAGCTACCTTGAGGAGCGTGATGGAAATGACGAAGACGGTAAGCGTTCTCGACAAGCTGCACGATCTCGAGCAGCGTTATATCGAGCTCGACCATCTGCTGGCCGACCCTGAGGTGGTGAGCGACCCGCCACGGCTGGCCCAGCTCGCCCGCGAGCGGGCCGAGCTGGAGGAGGTCGTTCAGCTCTATCGCCAGCTTCGCCAGACCGACCAGGAGATCACCGAGGCTGAACAGCTCCTGGAGGGGCCGGATCACGATTTGGCCGAGCTGGCTGCCGAAGAGCTGGAGCGGCTGCGCAAGCTCCGCGACGATCTCTACCAGAACCTCCGCCAGCGCCTTGCGCCAAAGGACCCAAACGATGAGAAGGACGTCATCATGGAGATCCGGGCTGGGACCGGTGGTGAGGAAGCCGCGCTCTTCGCCGCCGACCTCTTCCGGATGTACTCACGCTACGCTGAGCGGCAGGGCTGGAAGGTCGAGGTCCTCTCGAGCAGCCCGACCGAGCTCGGCGGCTTCAAGGAGATCATCTTCGAGGTTCGCGGCCGGGGCGCGTACAGTCACCTCAAGCACGAGAGCGGCGTGCACCGCGTCCAGCGTGTGCCGGTGACTGAATCGGGAGGACGGATCCACACCTCGACAGCGACGGTGGCCGTGCTGCCGGAGGCTGAAGAGGTGGACGTCCACATCGACGAGGACGACCTGCGCATCGAAGTCTTCCGCTCCAGCGGCCACGGCGGCCAGAGCGTCAACACCACCGACTCCGCCGTCCGGATCACGCACCTGCCCACCGGCATCGTCGTGACCTGCCAGGACGAGCGCTCCCAGCTCAAGAACCGACTCAAGGCCATGGCCGTGCTGCGCGCGCGGCTGTACGACCTGGAGCGGCGGCGGCTCGAGGAGGAGCGCACCGGCATGCGCCGGTCGCAGGTGGGCACCGGCGAGCGCTCGGAGAAGATCCGGACCTACAACTTCCCGCAGGATCGCGTCACCGACCACCGGCTGAAGCTGAGCGTGAGCAACCTTCCGGCGGTGCTCGACGGCGAGCTCGACCCGTTCATCAGCGAGCTACAGGCCTTGGAGCAGGCCGAGCGGCTGCGCGCGGCTGGCATCCAGTGAGCGATGGATCGACTGACGACCCGGGAATTGCTCCAACAGGCCTCCGAGCGCCTGCGCACAGCCGGGATCGAGACCCCACGCTTGGATGCCGAGGTCTTGCTGATGGCCGTGCTTGGCCAGGATCGCGCCGGGCTCTACCGCAGCCTGCCGGAGCCGGTCTCGCTTGAGGTGGCGGGCCGCTTCCTCGAGCTGGTCGAGCGGCGCGCGCGGGGTGAGCCGGTCGCCTATCTGACCGGCCGGCGCGAGTTCTACGGGATCGAGTTCCTGGTGACGCCAGCCGTCCTGATCCCGCGACCGGAGACCGAGTTCCTGGTCACCTGGGCGGCGGCGCAGCTCCGTCGGCTATCTCGACGCCCTGTCTGTATCGACGTGGGCACCGGCTGTGGAGCCGTAGTGATCGCGTTGGCGCACACGTTGGGACCAGCATGGGGTGGCCTGCTCGTCGGGTGCGACATCTCGCTGCCGGCTCTCCAGGTCGCTCGGATGAACCGGGATCGATTGGCGCCCCGGCGTGTCGAGCTGGTCTGCGGCGACCTGCTGGCCTGGTGTCGCGGCCGGCTCGACCTGATCACGGCCAATCTCCCGTATCTCCGGCCCGATCAGGCACACGCCGGGCTGGCGTACGAGCCGTCGCAGGCGCTCTATGCTGGGGAGGATGGGTTCGCGCTCTACCGCCGCCTGCTGCGCCAGGCTGCCGAGCTCCTTCGCCCCGACGGGAGCATGATCTGTGAGATTGACCCGGGCCAGCGTGAGGTCGCGAGAGAGGCCGCACAGGCCCTGTTCCCAGCAGCAAATATCCAGGTTCTTCCCGACCTGGCCGGGCTGGATCGCTATCTCACGATCGAGCTGGGGTCAGACGACGGAGGGCCGGAGCGTATCGAAGGCAAAAGCGCCGCACGGCCCGCGAGAGGGCTCGATACGCCAGGCCCCCACACGACTGAGGGAGCGACCAGATAAGCCGCTCCCCCTGCTCATCGTCTTCTCACCCTCCAGTGAGGAGAGCAGTGATTATGCCGCCCGCGCCTGCTTGTACAGAGTGCGCAGACAGCGGGTGCAGATCCGCATGCGCCGCCGCACGCCATCCACCATGATGGTCACGGGCTGGACATTCGGCTTGAACTTGCGGTTCGTCTTGCGGTTCGAGTGGCTGACGTTATGCCCGAACCCTGGCTTCTTCCCACAGAGCTCACAAGTCGCCACTGGTCCACCCTCCACCCAGGTTGTCGAGTCGCATGCGAGTGTACGTTCAAGTACAATTACTCCTACGAGAACCTGTTGCCATTCTTGGTTCGCCTGCCGGCTTCGGCATCGGGGCAAGCCTAGCATACGCATCGCGGCGGTGCAAACGGCACCGCATCGTCGTACCCGGCGCGCACCCTGCCACACGACGGAGCGGGCAGCGAACTGGTATCCTGCGCCGGGTACGGACGACGAGAGCGGACGAATTGACCGGAAAGGCCACCAGTGAAGCACCATGAACCAGCACGCGAGTTGCCGCGCGAGCCAGCGGGTTCGATCGAGGGTCACCCAGATGTCGCCTGGTCAGCCCCTCTGCTCCTCTGCGCGCTCGAGTCAGCGCTCGAACGCTTCCGGCCTCATGTCCCGAGCATCAACGCGCTGAACGTCTTCCCGGTACCCGACGGCGATACCGGCACCAATATGCTCCTCACGCTGGAAGCGGCCGTGCGCGCGGCGCAGGGCGCCAGAGCACAGACGGCCGGCCATCTGCTACGAGAGGCCGCTCGCGGAGCGCTCATGGGTGCGCGCGGGAACTCCGGTGTGATCCTGTGCCAGGTGATCGCTGGCCTAGCCGAAGGCGTCGACGGTCAGCTGACTCTCGACGGCACAGCCCTGGCCCGCGGTCTGACCGCGGGCGCTCGCCTGGCCTACCAGGCCGTCCTGAACCCGGTCGAAGGGACAATGCTGACCGTCCTGCGAGAGATGGCGCAGGCGGCGACGACGGCAGCCGAGTCCGACCCAAGGATCGCTGGAGCGCTCTTGGCTGCACGCCAGGCGGCGATCCAGACGGTTCGCCGCACCCCCGAGCTGCTGGCCATCTTGCGGCAGGCCGGGGTCGTCGATGCCGGTGGCCAGGGGCTTGCCGTCATCGTCGATGCGCTGGCCGCGTTCGCCACCGGGGCGAAACCGTTGATCGAACTCCCGGAGATACCGGTCGCCGAGGGGCGTATCGCCGAGTCGATGGAATTCCTCGACCGCCTGGACGAGCTGCATGGAGAGGAGACGTTCGGTTACTGCACCGATTTCGTCCTGATGGGCGAGGACATCGCGGTAGACGAGTTCCGCCAGCGGATTCAGGAGCTCGGCGCATCGGCCGTCATCGTCGGCGACCGCCGGACGCTCAAGGTTCACCTGCACACTGAGCACCCAGGGCTAGTGCTCGAAGCGGCGCTCGCGTTCGGCGAGCTGCACGCGGTCCGGATCGACAACATGAACGCGCAGACGCGCGAGTTACTGGCCGAGCGCGAAGCGGCCCGAGCCCAGGTCCCGGATAGCCCGATCGGGGTCGTGGCGGTGGCAAGCGGTGAAGGCTTGATTCGAGTCTTCGAGGGCCTGGGAGCGACGGTCGTCCCTGGCGGCCCGACAATGAATCCAAGCACCGAGGACATCCTCTCGGCTATCGAGAGGGTTCCACAGGGTCAGGTAATTATCCTCCCGAACGACCCCAACATTGTGACGACCGCCCAGCAGGCGGCTCGGCTGACCCGGAAGCAGGCCTGTGTCGTGCCGTCGCGCAGTGTGCAGCAGGGCATCGCCGCGCTCGCGGCGCTGAGCTTCGCGGAAAACCTGGAGGAGAACATCCAGGCCATGAGCGAGGCGCTCCAGCATGTGCGCTCGCTGGCCGTCACCCGGGCGACGCGTGACGCCACTGTCGACGAGGTAGATGTCAAGAAGGGCCAGTTCATTGGCCTGCTCGACGACCGCCTGGTCGTGGCGACCGACGATCTCGCGAGTGCGGTGACCGCGCTGCTGGAGCAGGCTGATCCCAGCTCCGCTGAGTTGCTCACGATCTTTAGCGGCGAGGGGATCGGCTCCGCCGCTGTCCAGGAACTGGCTGGCTCGATCCGAGCGCGCTGGCCTCACCTGGAGATCGAGATCGTGGCCGGTGGCCAGCCGCACTATCCGCTCCTGCTGTCCCTGGAGTGAGGGAGCAGCATGCCACGAGTCGCCGTCGTGACCGACAGCACGGCCGATCTCCCAATAGCCCTGTGTCGCCGCTACGGCATCACGATCGTACCGATGTCCGTGGGATACGATGGGCAGCTCCTCGACGACACGCCGGAGCTGGCGGCCACGGTCGCTCGCTCTGCCGGCCCGGAGATCCCTCGCGTCTACCACCCGCCGCCTGGCCGCTTCGTAGAAATCTACCAGCGGCTGGGGAGGACTTACGAGGCGATCGTCTCTATCCACCTGTCGCAGCGGCTGAGCGAAACCTTCCATAGCGCACTCGAGGCCAGTCAAGAGGTGAGCGACCGGGTAGTTGTGCGCGTGCTCGACTCCGGCTCCGTCTCGATGGGCCTTGGGTTCGTTGCGCTACGGGCCGCCCAGACGGCTCTCGCTGGCGCGTCATTGGGAGAGGTCGTGGCATCGGCCCAGGTGGCCGCCAAATCGGTCTCGGTGTTCTTCTTGCTGGGGACCACAGCGCCGCTGCGACAGCGACGCCACATCGGCTGGGCTGCCGGGCTACTCGCCGAAGCGCTTGGGATCAGACCAGTGCTGACAATGTCTGAAGGCGTCATCGTCCCGATAGCCCGAGCCTGGGCGCGGCTGCAAGGATTCGGTCTGCTCTTCGAGTTAGCGGCTGAGTTCCCGCAGATCGAGCGGCTGGCGGTAGTTTGGAGCCCCGAGCTCCGAGAAAAGGAGCTCGATACTCTCTTTGACCCCGTTTGCCCTCCCGACGACGGCTGAAGACGACCTCCTTGACAGCGCTGCTGAGCTGGTTCAGTCCCGGGGTTGTGGGGCTGGCGATCGATGCCGGGATGGGGGAGCGAGAGGAGGAGATCGATGGGAGTGCCAGGGCCCTCGCAGCCGGTCTGGATCGTCACGGATAGCACGGCCGACTTCCCGCCCGGCCTGATCGAGGGGTTGCCGATTACCGTTGTGCCGCTGATCGTCGAGATCGAGGGCCACAGCTATCGGGACCGGGTCGACCTGAGCCCGGATGAGTTTCTCACAAAGCTTCGCCAGGGCCTGTTGCCGCGCACGTCGCAGCCCTCGGCCGGTGCCTTTCAGCAGGTCTATCAGCAGCTGCTGGATCAGGGATACGAGATCGTTTCGATCCACATCGCCGCCACGCTCTCCGGCACGCTCAACTCCGCGCGCGTCGCCGCCCAGGCGCTCGATTCAG
>BEIC01000069.1 GCA_002898875.1 bacterium HR26 | reverse complement strand
CCAGCCTGTCCATCCGTGTTCCCCGTTCCCCAGCCTGAGGGATAAGCAACTGGTCACCGGGGCGCTTCGGGAGCTCAGGACTCGAGGTGAGCCAGGAGGAACGTAACGAGCCGTCGGCGCAGATTGGTAGCGGCTGCGGTCTGCTTCGGCATCGAGGCGCCCTCTTTCGATTGAGTGGTGGACCTGCTCTCAACCGACCAGGGACATCCCTATTTGACATCCCCTTCGAAGATGAGGTGATGGTGGCAGAACGTGGTCGGCTCTCAGTCCTCAGCCTTGCGGAGCTGGCGGATGTGATCCACGAGGAGCTCACTCAGCAGTGGCCCCGACCACCGCTCATCCTCGAACGGCGTCGAGAGGTAACGCCGCAGCCGCCCGGCCGGGTCGACCAGGAAAACCCCAGGGGTATGGGTCACGTCGCCGTCCGCGCCAACGCTTACCTCCACCCAGTATGCCTGCCAGACCGTGCGCAACTCCTGCTCCTCGCCGGTGAGAAAATACCAGTTGGGCATGCTCTCCAGGCCCCAGTTCCGGATAGCCTCGGCTACATCGGGCAACGCAGTGGCTCGAGGATTCGCGTTCACTGCTAGGAAGACGACGCCATCCGCCTCCTTGCCCAGAGCCTGCTGAGCTCGCCGCAGATGCTGCACCGTCAGCGGGCATACATCGTCACAACGCGGGTCGAGGAACGAGAGGACGACGATCCGGCCGCGGAAATCGGAGAGCTGCACCGGCTCGCCACGTTGATCCACGAGTTGAAAGTTGGGCGCCGGGCCATCGAGTGCCACCCCTGTGTATGTCTGCGAACCGGTCGGACCCGCCGGCTCGCCTCCGCGGATTGCCCGGCTGAGCGCCAGAGCCAGCGCCAGCGAGATCACGAGTCCCGAGACCAACCCAATCGCGAGCAGGATCCAACGCCGACGCGAGAGCATAGTGCTCAGGCCATCCCATTCCGACACCGTTGCAGCCCTCAGAACGACGGGCAGGCGGCGCAGATCGGCAGCATCAGGAACGGCTGCGCCGCGAGGTGGCCGATCACCGCTCCGATGATCACCAGCACGAGCACGCTCACCAGCGCGTCCCGCACGTCGAACCGGATCGCGACTGGCCGGCCGAGGAGCGCTGCCACCCGTGCCTGATCCGGCGTCAGGCTTGCCACCGCGGCCAGCGGCGGGATGGCCGGGCGCGCGCCGGCCACCTTGATCAGCGCGCTCGCCAGGACCTCGGCCGGCACCTGCTGGAGCGCAGCGCGATCCGCCGCAAGCTCGATCTCTACCCGGGCACGATCGAGCAGGACCCGGGCGACCGGGAGCGGTGCCGCCAGTCGCTGGGCCAGACCCAGGAAGAATAACCGCAGCGGATCCCGCCGCCGGAGATGATGAGCCTCATGCCGCAGTACGGCCTCCACCTCCCGCGGGCTGAGCGTGCTCAGCAGCCCCTGGCTGACGTAGATCTGCGGCCGCAGCAGCCCAGCACAGAAGGCACAGGCCGCAGCCCCGTCCAGGACCCGCAGCCGCTCGCCGATCCCCACTGCCTCGGCGAGATGCGACCAGTCCTCGACAGCTAGGCCACCCGGCCGGGGAGATCGCCGGCCGATCCGGTAGAGCCCAGCGAGCTCGCGCAGCAGCGCCACGCCGAGAAACGAGGACGAGACGAGCAGGACCAGGGCGATGACGGCGACCACGTACGGCGGGACGTGATGATACCGCCAGTATCCGGCGAGGCGAGCACAGGCGCGCACGTAGGTCTCTGCCAGCGGGTCCAGGAGGCTCGGGTACCGCGCCACCAGCGCCGCTGCCAGCACGACGACGAGCGAGGCGGCGTACTGCCGAAGCGTCCCTCTCACCTGCCGGCACATGCCTACTCTCCCCCCTGCAGGCGTCGCCGCTCGGCGATCAGCCGCTCCAGCTCGGCGAGTTGCTCCGGCGGGATCTCCTGGACGAAGTGCGCCAGTGTCGGCTTGCCGAAGTCGGCGAGCAAGCCAGAGAGGACGCGGCTGGCGACCTGCTGGGCGAAGCGCTCGCGGTCCAGCACCGCGGAGTAGACGAAGCTCCGCCCTCGGGCCTCACGGTGCAAGACACCCTTCTCGACCATCCGGTTCATGACGGTCATGACGGTCTTCACGTGCGCCTCCGGTCCAAGCGCCGCCGCCACGTCCTTCACCGTGGCCTGGCCCAGCGTCCAGACCACCTCCAGAATCCTGGCCTCGAGCTCGCCGAGCACTCTGGCCAGTCCCCGGCTATCGAGAGCGAACCGGCTGATCTTCATAGCCTCCTTACCTGCTTCGCCACGTCTGACCACCGTCGTCACTGCGATAGAGGTTTCCCTGAACGTCGACCAGAACGACCCGCTCGGCGCCGTCCGCGAGCGGCGCGACTGCGACAGCCAGCACCGCCTCGCGTGGCTCCACCGGCAGCTTCTGCCAGTTGCCGCTGCTGTCGAGCTTCCAGAGTCCCTGGTCGGTTCCGGCGTAGAGCAGGGCCTGGCTGCTCGTTGACACCGCGAGCGCCGTGATCGTCCCGCCGGGGCCTGGCCCTGCCTGCCGCCAGCTTTGCCCGCCATCGAGGCTCTCCCAGATCTGTCCCCCGACTCCGGCATAGAGGTGCTGGGGATCGTCCGCCGCGACGGCCAGCGGGAGGATCCCCTGGTTGAGGTCCGGCGGCAGCGCCCTCGTCTCCCAGGTCACGCCGCCGTCGCTGCTCGCGTAGAGGCTGAAGGTGCCGATCTCGAAGGCGTAGACGCGATTCGGATCCGAGGGGGCGACCGCGAAGCCGTGGAGGTCCAGCGCCGGCAGGTTGTGGACAGGGGATGCCCAGGTCTGGCCGCCGTCCTGGCTCACCACGAACACGCCGTGCCCGCTGGCGTAGATCCGGTTGGGATCGGCGGTTGGAACGGCGAGCTGCATCGCGTCGACGCCAGACAGCGTGCCTGCCTGCCAGCTCCGTCCCCCATCCCGGCTCACCAGCAGCCCACCGTGGTGGCCGAAGTAGATCGTATCGGGGTTGATCGGGTTGATCGCCAAGGAGTGGAAATCCTGGGTCTGGAACCGGTAGAGCACTTGTGCATCGGACGACCCGGCTCGGGCGATCAGCCACCACGTCGCAACCGCCACCGCGACGACCGTGATCGCCACCAGCCCTCCCCGGAGGAGCAGGCGCTGCTGTCTCCGCCGCTGGGCCTGCCGGCGCGCCTCCTCTCGCCGCTGGGCTCGCGGGCTCCTCGGCGGCGCTGTCTTGGCCATCTAGTGTCCCCTTCCCACGGTGTCGTGCATCCCGCCCATCATGTCGCCACGCATCATCCCGTCCATGCCACTCATCATGCCCGGCATGGCACCAGGTTGCCCGGAGCGCTCGCGCTCCGCCATCGCCCGGGCGCAGGCATCCATCATCTCCTCTGAGCCGGGCATCGCGTCATGCATCGCCTGGCTGAACCCCTCGCCCATCATCGCGTCCATCATACGATGCATCTGCTCGTGGAGTTCGGTAGCCCGGTCTGCAGCGGGCTTGTCTCCCTGAGCGTGCACCTCGGGGACCGACCACAGCGCACTGAGGCCGAGGAGTCCGGCCGCGATCAGGCTGAGGCCAGCGATCAGTAACCAGTTGCTTCGCATGCGTCCCTCCCTTGCGCACGACGCGCGAATTTGCTTACGCTGCGTAAGCGTAACTGATCGCCTGACCGCTGTCAAAGAAGAGAGGATCTCCCGCCTGCGGTCGCCGGTCGGGTACCATCCTTCTCGCGGCGATCTCCGCCCGCCGGTGTAGAATCGCTGCAACAGAGGACAGGAGGGCAGCCTTGGCTGTGGTGCAGCGGCAGCCCGGCAAGCGGGATATCCTGGCCGGGCTCAACGAGGAGCAGGTCCGGGCAGTCACCACGGTGGCGGGCCCAGTGCTGATCGTCGCCGGCCCAGGCAGCGGCAAGACCCGCGTACTCACCCACCGGGTCGGCTACCTGATCGAGGCCGGGCATGCCTCGCCCTGGCACATCCTGGCTGTCACTTTCACCAACAAGGCCGCCCGCGAGATGCGCACCCGGCTGGAGACGTTAATCGGCTTCGAGCAGGCACAACGGCTCACCGTCGGCACCTTCCATGCCACCTGCGCGCGCATCTTACGTCGAGACGGCGGCCGGATCGGCATCGATCCCCGCTTCACTATCTACGACGACGCCGACCAACTCGAGGCCGTCCGCCAGGCGCTCAAGTCGCTCGGTCTCGACCCGAAGCAGTTCAGCCCCCGCTCCATCCTCAGCCGGATCTCGGCCGCCAAGAGCCAGTTCCAGAGCCCACACCAGTTCGCCGAGCAGGTCCAGAGCTACTGGGACGAGGTCGTCAGCCGCGTCTATCCGCGCTACGAAGAGTTCCTGCGCCGCAACCAGGCTCTCGACTTCGACGACCTGCTCACCGAGACGCTGCGGCTCTTCGACGAGCATCCCGACGTGCTCGCGCGCTACCAGGACTGGTACCGCTACGTCCTCGTCGACGAGTACCAGGACACCAACCGCGTCCAGTACCTGCTCGTCCGGGCGCTCAGTGCCGCCCACCGCAACCTGTGCGTCGTCGGTGACCCCGACCAGTCGATCTACGGCTGGCGCCAGGCCGACATCCGTAACATCCTCGACTTCAAGCGGGACTACCCTGACGCCACCGAGATCCACCTCGAGCTCAATTACCGCTCCACCCGCTCTATCGTCGAAGCCGCCGACGCCGTCATCCGCGCCAACCGCCTGCGCATCGAGCGCCGGCTGCGCACCGAGAACCCGCCGGGCGAGCCGATCCGCCTCCATGAGTGCTACGACGAGGGGCACGAGGCCCAGTTCGTGGCCAGCGAGATCCGGCGGCTGACCCTCCGCGGCGACCTCCGCTACCGGGACATCGCCGTGATGTACCGTACCAACGCCCAGAGCCGGCCACTCGAAGAGGCCCTCATCCGGGCCGACATCCCTTACCAGCTCATCGGCGGTGTCCGCTTCTACGAGCGGAAGGAGATCAAGGACGCTCTCGCCCTCCTGCGGGTCATCGCCAACCCCAACGACTCGGTCAGCCTGCAGCGCGTGCTCGCCAACACGCCGCTCGGCGCCGGCATCGGTGAGCGCACCTGGCAGGAGCTGGAGCGGTGGGCAGCACTCACACGCCAGCCTATCGCGCGGGGCATAGCCGCGCTGGCCGGCCAGAGCGACGTGCCCCCACCGCAGATCTCCGGGCGGCCCGCCCGGCTGCTGGTCGAGGTGTGGGCCACGCTCCAGCAGCTCTGGGAGGCGAGCGAGCGGCTGCGCTTGAGCGAGCTGTTCGACCTGGCGCTCGAGCGCAGCGGCATCGCCCAGCTCTACCACGACGCCGGCGATCCTGAGCAGATCGAGCGCTGGGAGAACCTGCTCCAGCTCCGCTCCGTGCTCGCCAGCTACGATAGCGTGACTGAAGGCGCTCTCCGGGCCTTCCTGGAGGAGTCGGCGCTGGTGACCGACGTGGACGCGCTCGACGACGGGGGCGACCAGGTGACGCTGATCACCCTGCACGCGGCCAAGGGCCTGGAGTTCCCGGTGGTCTTCCTGACCGGCGTCGAGGAGGGGCTGCTCCCTCACACCCGCTCGCTCGAGAGCGAGGCCCAGCTCGAGGAGGAGCGCCGCCTCTTCTATGTCGGCATGACCCGGGCCAAGCAGCGGCTGTACATCACCTACACCTTCCGCCGGGCACGCTTCGGGGCCAGCGACCTCAGCGTGCGCTCCCGCTTCGTCGACGACATCCCGGCCCATCTGCTCGATCAGGGGAACGGCGCAGCGGCCCCGGCCCGGTCGTATCCCTCACTGCTACACTCTTCCACTCCGGCGAGTGTCAACACGGTCGTGCCGCGCCTGGCAGTCGGGATGCGCGTGTTCCACGCCCGCTTCGGCGACGGGGTCGTCGCCGAGGTACGCCCGGCGCAGAGCGATCAGGAGGTGGTAGTCGACTTCAAGCGCCATGGGCGCAAGACGCTGCTCGCCAGCTTGGCGAACTTGACGGTTGGCTGAGTCCGGCCTCGCCCCTGGCGGGTACGGGTCAACATACCGCTCCTGCCAGTAGAGAGGAGTCGTACCATGGTCATCGCGACGCAATGGGTTTACCGCTTCCGTGACGGCAACGCGCAGATGCGCGACCTGCTCGGCGGCAAGGGTGCCAACCTGGCCGAGATGACCCGGATCGGCCTGCCGGTTCCCCCTGGCTTTACCATCACCACGCAGGCCTGCGTGGCCTTCCTCGAGGGCGGCCGCCAGTTCCCCGAGGGGCTGTGGGACGAGGTGCTCGCAGGGCTCCGGGACATCGAGCAGCAGGTGGGCCGACGCTTCGGCGACGCGAGCGACCCGCTCCTCGTCTCTGTCCGCTCGGGCGCCAAGTTCTCCATGCCCGGCATGATGGACACCATCTTGAACCTGGGCCTGAACGACCAGACGGTCGAGGGGCTGGCGGCCCGGACAGGCGACCGGCGCTTCGCCTACGACTGCTATCGCCGCCTGATCCAGATGTTCGGCAAGGTGGTGCTGGGCGTCGAGGCCGAGCTGTTCGAGGATGTGATAGACGAGCACAAGCGCGAGCTCGGCATCCAGCACGACCATGAGATCCCGGCCGAGCACCTGCAGCGGATGGTCGAGGAGTTCGAGGAGATCGTCGAGCGGAAGGCCGGCCGGCCCTTCCCACAGGACTGCTACGAGCAGTTGCGGCTGGCTATCATCGCCGTGTTCGACTCCTGGAACAACCGCCGGGCCATCGACTACCGCAACGCCCACGGCATCCCGCACAACCTGGGCACTGCGGTCAATGTCCAGGCGATGGTTTTCGGCAACATGGGGCCGGACTGCGCCACCGGCGTGGCCTTCACCCGCAATCCCAGCACCGGCGAGAAGGGCATCTTCGGCGAGTACCTGACCAACGCGCAGGGCGAGGACGTGGTGGCCGGCATCCGCACGCCGCAGCCGATCGAGGCGATGCGCGACGACCCGCTGCTGCGCCCGGCCTACGAGCAGCTCCTGGAGGTGGCCGACCGGCTGGAGCGCCACTACCGGGACATGCAGGACTTGGAGTTCACGGTGGAGCACGGCAAGCTCTACATGCTCCAGACCCGCATCGGCAAGCGCACCGGCCGCGCTGCGGTCAAGATCGCCGTCGATATGGTGCGCGAGGGCCTGATCGAGCCACGCGAGGCCGTGCAGCGGGTCTCGCCGGAGCAGGTCGAGCAGCTCCTGCACCCCATGATCGACCCCGACTGGAAGGGCGAGCCGCTGGCGCGCGGGCTACCGGCCAGCCCGGGAGCGGCCTGCGGCAGAGTCGTCTTCGATGCCGATGAGGCGAAGGCCTGGGCCGAGCGCGGCGAGCCGGTCATCCTCGTGCGGCTCGAGACTTCTCCGGACGATTTCCACGGCATGCTGGCCGCCCAGGCCGTGCTGACCGCGCGCGGCGGCATGACCTCGCACGCCGCTGTGGTCGCGCGCGGCATCGGCAAGCCGGCGGTCGTTGGCTGCTCCGCGCTCGAGGTCGACTACGAGCGGCAGGAGTTCCGCGTCGATTCTACCGTCGTGCGCAAGGGCGACTTCATCACCATCGATGGCTCCACCGGCACGGTCATGCTCGGCCAGATCCCAACTGTCGAGCCGGCAGTCGGCGGTGACCTCTCGGTGCTCCTGGGCTGGGCCGACGAGATCCGCCGGCTGGGCGTGCGCGCCAACGCCGACACGCCGGAGGACGCTGCCAAGGCGCGCGAGCTCGGCGCCGAGGGTATCGGCCTGTGCCGCACCGAGCACATGTTCTTCCAGGGGAACCGGATCACCGCCATGCGCGAGATGATCCTCGCCCAGACAGCCGCGGAGCGGCGAGCTGCTCTGGCCAAGCTGGAGCCGATGCAGCGGGAGGACTTCATCGGGATCTTCAAGGCGATGGCTGGCTTCCCGGTGACCATCCGCACGCTCGACCCGCCGCTGCACGAGTTCCTGCCGCGGACTGAGGAGGAGATCGAGGCAGTCGCCCGCGACCTCGGCGTGAGTCCCGATCTCATCCGTACGAAGGTCGAGGCGCTGCACGAGGCGAACCCGATGCTCGGGCATCGCGGCTGCCGCCTCGGCATCACCGCCCCGGAGATCACCGAGATGCAGGCGCGAGCCATCTTCAGCGCGGCACTCCACTGCGCGGCGGAGGGCATCGAGGTACACCCGGAGATCATGATCCCGCTGGTGGCCGACGTGCAGGAGCTGCGCCGCCAACGCGAGGTGATCGACCGGGTCGCGCGCGAGCTGTTCGCCGAGGCCGGACGGGAGATCCCGTATGCGGTCGGCACGATGATCGAGCTGCCGCGGGCGGCGCTCACCGCCGACGAGATCGCTGAGGAGGCCGAGTTCTTCAGCTTCGGTACCAATGACCTGACCCAGACCACCTTCGGGCTCAGCCGCGACGATTCCGGGCGCTTCCTGCCGTTCTACATCGAGCAGGGGATCTTCCCGGTTGACCCCTTCCAGACGCTCGATCGGAAGGGCGTCGGGCGGCTGATCGAGATCGCGCGCGACGGTGGTCGCTCGACCCGCCCGGATCTCAAGCTCGGTATCTGTGGCGAGCACGGCGGCGATCCGAAGAGCGTCTGGTTCTGCCACGAGGCCGGGCTGGACTATGTGAGCGCCTCGCCCTACCGGGTACCGGTGGCCCGGCTGGCGGCCGCTCAGGCTACGCTAGGCAAGCGCGAGGGCGATGTCTGAGCGGTGAACAGAACGTCTAGCCCTGGGTCTCAGCCGGCGTTTGCTCGCCCGGCCGCTCAGACTCGCCGGGCACGGGCGGCGTCACGATCGGCGGCACGCCGGCCCGCGCCAGCGCGGCCACGGTGACGATCACCACCATCCCGAGGGGAAAGAGCCAGCGAGGCAGCCGGATGCCCAGCGCATGGTCGAGCGAGTAGCGGCCCGGTCCGGCCAGCGCCAGCGCCGACGCGATGGCCATGTTCGTCACTGGCAGCTCGGCCCCGCCAGCGGTTACCCAGATCGGCTTGCCCCAGTGGACGGTCGCCGTCGCCATCGTCATGGCGCTGACGATCCCCAGCGGGCCGAGCGGGTTCAGGAAGCCGAGCAGCGTGAGCAGACCGCCGCCGAATTCGGCACCGGCCGCGAGCGGCGCCCAGCGCTGGCCCGGTCGGAGGCCGATTGAGTCCAGCCAGGCAGCCGTGCCGGCCAATCCGCCGCCCCCGAAGCGGCGCGAGAGCTTCTGAAAGCCGTGCCCGGTTAAGAGCGAACCCATGGTCAGGCGTAGGACGAGCAGAGCCAGATCCACCATCGCAGCCTCCTTCGGAGATCGAGTCTCAACCGTTGGTCGAGCCGGAGCACGTGCTCCGAGACCACTGGAAGGTTGAGGATTATTGTAGAACCGAGACGGGCACCGAGCGACTCTTGCTTTCTCCTAACGCCGCAGCTGAGGGGTTTGCTACCGTTAGCATCGCCGGCGCCGCGCTGCACTGAGAGATCGAGCCTGCGCTCTACGATCGAGAATGGATGGGTTCGGCAGAGCGCACATGGTCGCAACGAACGCTCGGCGGGAGCACCTTGGGTCATCCACAAGCCGTTACGAGTGAGGCGATGCGAGGTTTTCCCAACCGCTCACTCCATCTCCTGCTGGTGCTCGTCGTCCTGGCGAGTGTCTACTGGGCCTGGCGTGGAGACGGGCGCCGGGTCGAGCTGGCCGGACAGCGTGAGCCACCGCTTGCCGTGCCGACCGCAACCCCGGCCGGCCCCGAGGCGACGGCCGAATCGCTCGATCCCCGAGAGCGCCTCGCGCGCGCCCAGCGGCTGCTCCAGGGCGGTGACAGCTCGGGCGCAGCTAGCCTGGTGGGCCCCTTGCTGGGTGCCGAAGACCCCGATCTCGACGCCGCCGCGCGCCTGGCACTCGGGCGGGCGCTGCTCGAGGGCGGCCAGGCGCAAGCGGCGCTCGACGTGCTCAGCGACCTCCGCCAGCGCTACCCGGGCAGCGAGGCGGCGGACCAGGCGGAGTTCTTCTCCGCTCTGGCCTGGCAAGCGCTCGGCGACCACCGGCAGGCGGCCGATGCCCTCCGCTCCTATGCCGAACGTCATCCCGAGATCGGAGCGTACCTGGACCTGCGAGCCGCCTCCAACCTGCAACAGGCCGGCGATCTGGACCAGGCAGCCGCTCTCGCCGAGAGCGTCGCCGGGCAGGCGCCCATCCGGCGGACGGCGGTCGCCGCCCTGGAGCTAGTCCGCGCCATCGCCCAGCGGCGCGGCGATCACGCCGGCGTCGTGCAGGTAACGTCCCGGCTGCTCGAGCTGGCCACTCTTCGACCCTACCGGGCCGAGCTGCTGTACGCCCGGGCGGCGGCCCAGCGCGCGCTCGGCCAACCTGAGGCAGTCGACGGGTTTCTCGAGGTGGTTATCACCGCGCCGGACAGCCCGTATGCAGCGCCCGCCTTGGCGGCGCTCGACGAGCTCGGGCACGGCGACGCCGTGCTCTGGGAGCAGCGCGGGCTGGTCTACTTCAACAGTAGCGGCCAGTACGCGGCGGCGATCGATGCCTTCTCCCAGGCGCTCGCCATCAATCCTGGCAGCGACCTCGCCTGGTACTACCGGGCACAAGCCCGGCTGCGCGCAGGCGATTCGGCCGGGAGCGCGCAGGAGCTGGCCAGCCTGGTCGATCAGTTCCCGACCAGCCCCTTTGGCCCTGAAGCGCTCCTGACCGCCGGCAAGCTGCACGAGCACGACGCGCGCTTCCTCCAGGCACGCCTCGCCTACCAGCGCCTCCTGGATCAGTTCCCTGGAACGCCTCAAGCCGCCGAGGCGCGCTTCCGGCTCGGTCTCCTCGCCTACCTGGACGGGGATCTCGCCGAGGCCGAACGCAGCTGGCGCGAGGCGACCACGGATGCTGACGACTCGGCCCGCGCTTCCTTCTGGCTGGGGAAGGCGCTCGAGGCAGCCGGGAATCGCGACGGAGCGATCGGGGCTTGGGAGGAGGC
>BEIC01000068.1 GCA_002898875.1 bacterium HR26 | reverse complement strand
GTGGGTTCGTATCGCTGAAGAGCGAGGGTTCCGCGTCTTCGAGCGGGCCTATGGGAGCACGCTGGTCGACGTCAACGGGCGAGAGTACATCGATGGGCTGTCTGGACTCTGGGTGGTCAATGCCGGGCATGGCCGCCAGGAGATCGCCCAGGCGATGGCCGACCAAGCCGCCCGCATCGCCTACGTCTCGGCAGCGAACCACACGACGGTACCGACGGTGCAGCTCGCCAACGTGCTGGCCAGCCTCACGCCCGGAGATCTGAACCGGATCTTCTTCTGCTCCGGTGGCTCGGAGGCGGTCGAGAGCGCTATCAAGATCGCCAAGCAGGTTCAGGCGATGCGGGGCTTCCCCAAGCGGTACAAGATCATCGCTCGCCGGGGCAGCTACCATGGCATGACCTACGGCGCCATGAGCCTGACCCAGGCGCGCAACGAGAAGTTCTTCGGGCCGTTCATGTACGGGGTCTTCTACGTGCCCTCGCCCAACCGGTATCGCAACGACTTCGGCCTCGAGGGCGAAGAGGGCGACCTGATGTGCGCCAACTACGTCGAGCAGGAGATCCAGTACCAGGATCCCGAGACGGTCGCCGCGGTGATCGGTGAGCCGATCTCGACCTCGAACGGCGTCCACGTGCCCTCGCCCAAGTACTGGCAGCGCCTCCGCGAGATCTGCGACAAGTACGGCGTATTGCTGATCATGGACGAGGTCATCAACGGCTTCGGCCGCACCGGCAAGATGTTCGCCGCCGAGCACTTCGGGGTCGTACCGGACCTGATGACGATGGCGAAGGGGCTGACCTCCGGCTACGCCCCGATGGGCGCGGTCGCGGTCAGCGAGAAGGTCTTCGAGATCTTCCGCGAGCAGAAAGACGTGCCGCTCGGGCACCTGCTCACCTTCGGGGGGCACGCGGTAGCGGCGGCTGCGGCGCTGAAGAACCTCGAGATCTTCCAGCGCGAGAACCTGGTGCAGCAGAGCGCCGAGAAGGGCGAGTACCTGCTCAAGCAGCTCAGGGAGCTCCTGCGTCACCCGACGGTCGGCGACGTGCGGGGCCTGGGGCTGATGTGCGGCCTGGAGATGGTCAAGAATAAGGCCACGAAGGAGCGGTGGCCGCGCAACTCCGCCTTCATCAAGACCCTCGAGCGGCGGATGAACGAGAAGGGGCTCTTGACCCGGGTCTGGGAGATCGTCCACGTCGCGCCACCGCTGGTCGTGACCTACGAGGAGATGGACCGGATCGTCGAGATCATCGACGAGGCACTCACCGAGACCGAGGACGAGTTCGCGAGCGAGATCGGTGTGTGATCGCCAATCGTCTCGCTGACCGGGGTGGGCTTCGGCTTTCCAGTGCCGGAGCCCGCTCTCGCTCTCCCGCTACTCCTCGATGAGTCCAGCCAGGCGCTCGGCCAGGCTCTGGGGGACGATCTCCTCGTCGCGCAGGAGCAGGCGCTGGCGCCCTTCTTTGTCGATGATGTAGGTGACGGTAGTATGCCCGACGGTGTAGACCTTTGGGTTGTCTGGCTGCGGCTGCTTCATCACGCCGATCCCGTAGGAAGACCAGACCTGCTCCAGCGTCGCCCGGTCGCCGGTCAGGAAGGTCAGCTTGCCGCTCAGGCCATTGGCGTCGAGGTACTGTCGCAGCCGGGCCGGCGTGTCCTGCTCCGGGTCGACAGTCACCGCTAGGATGGCGACCGCGCGCTGCTGGCCGGGCTCCAGCCGGTCGAACGCCGTCGCCAGCTTCTGGGCGGTGAGCGGGCAGATATCCGGGCAGCTCGTGTAGAGGAAGGTGAGGACGACCACCTTGCCGCGCAGCGCCGAGAGCTGGACCGGCTGCTCGTTCTGGTCGATGAGCGTGAAATCAGGCGCCGGCCGTGCGTCTAGCTCGACGGCGCCTTCCTGGTTCCCGTCCGAGCGAGCCCAGCCGAGCCACCAGAGGGCAGTCGCGAGCCCGAGCGAGGTGAGCGTGAGCAGCGCGGCGCTGAGCACGAGGAGCCAGAGCGTCCGTCTGGTGAAGATAGGCGTTACCGTCTGATCCATCAGCCCTCTCCAGCTCTCTCCGCTCTCTGACTACTTCCCACGGCGGCCGGCCGGCGCTCTCCCCTCCGGGTGCCTCGCCCGCCGAAGAGCCACCAGATCAGGGCTAGCTGGAGCAGTGCCAGCGTGCTCCAGAGCCACCACGAGCGCCACCAGGCCTGGTCGCCGGCCGGCTCCACAGCCGTTTCAAAGCCTACCGTACCGCCGCCCTCCGGTCCGCTGATCTCGACCGTGATCTGGTAGAGCCCGGGCTGCTTGAGCGGGAACTTGGCCGCGTAGTAGAGCTTGTTCGTCGCCTGCTCATGAGTCGCGGGAAAGCGCCCCACCGTCTCTCCACCGGCCGTCGTGACGACGACCGCGATCCGGGCATCCTCGACGATCTCCGGCGAGCCGGGTCGCTGGAGCAGGACGCTGACGTCGAGCTCGCCGGCCCGGAGCGGCACCGGGCTGGTGAAGACCGTCACCTCGTACGGCCCAACGCGCTCGGCCGCAATACGCACCTGGCCGCCGTTGGCCCGTGCTCCGGCGGCGAAGGCCAGCAAGACGGCCAGCAGGGCAGCCAGCAGCGCTGGCCGGCAAGCTGCTGGGGCCCGCAGAGGACGGTTTACATCGCGGCGCGACGGCGCCAGGCTACGCATGCGCGCACTCCCATCCGGCCTCCCAGCGTACTGGCCTCAGGGCTGCCGGAGTGCCGGGAAAAGCTTGACCGGTGCGTCAAAGGAGCACGTCGCGGAGGCGCTGGTACGCGTCCTGGTCGTACTGGGCCAGCCGCTCGATCAGTTCGGCCAGGGTGACCCGGCCGAACTCCGGATGCCGGGCGGTTCGTTGCCACTGCTCCTCGCCGAGCTGGCTCAGCCGGTGGACCAGGTCCTGGCGCAGCTCACGGAAGGCGGCCAGCGCCTCGAACGGATCCTCACGGGCATACCCACGCTCGATCGCCATCAGATCGGGATCGAACTCGCTGATCTCCGGCTCGTCCTCGGTCAGGATCCGCTCCAGGCGCTGCAAGGTCTCGGCATCGAAGTCGCGCAGGTAGGCGAGGATCTCGACGGCGCCCCACTGCCCCCCGCACCCGGCCTTGCGCAGGGTCTCGACTGAGAGGTCTTCGACCAGGTTGGCGACTCGGTCCGGGAAGCGGCGAAGCCGTTCCAGAAGCTCAGCGCGATCGGCATCTCGGTCACTGTGCATGTCGATAGGCCAGCCCTTTCGACGGCGTCGCCGGCAGCGGGCGCTGCCCCAGGGCGACGGCGACGGCCGCTTCGGCCAGCACCCGGGTAGGGTCGATCAGCGGCACCGGCAGGTCGTCGGCACGGAGCACGAGCGGCAACTCGGTACAGGCGGCCACTACCGCCTGCGCGCCGCTCCGCACCAGTCCCAGCGCTGGCCCGACAACCAGCTCGCCGGTCACCCTCCCGACCTGCCCGGCCTTGACAGCCGCGATCGCTGCCGAGACCTGGGCCTGCTCGTCGTCAGGTGGGACAATGGCTCGCAGCCCGCGCTCGCTGAGCGCCCGGTGGTAGAGCCCGGAGGCGACGGTGCCGGCGGTCGCCAGGACCCCGACCGTAGCCCCAGGTGGCAGCATCTCAGCCAGCCGGTCGGCGGTTTCATCAATCATATTCAGGAAGGGCACCGCCACCGCAGCCTGCACCTGTGGCAGGAAGGCGTGCGCGGTGTTGCAGGGCACCACGATGAAGGACACTCCGGCACTGGCTAACCGGCGCGCACCTGCGATCAGCCAGGGCGTCGGGTCGGGCCCGCCGTACAGGAGCGCCTCTGTCCGATCCGGCACCGATGGATCGGCATCGATGATCACGTGCAGGTGCTCCTGATCGCGGGACGCCGACGTGGCCTCGATGATCTTGCGGTAGAGATCGACCGTCGCCAGCGGCCCCATGCCGCCGAGCACGCCGATCACCAGGCGTTCGGCCATGTCTCTCTGTCCCCAATTCCCTCGCCTACAACCCACTCCGCGCTGCTCGTTCGGCCGGCTGTGAGCACGTGCGCGCGTTCCTGGCGTCGCTTATCCCTCCTGGCCGGGCGTTCAGGATGCCACCCGCGCATGCTCGAAACCTGGGATGGTCGGGGCAGCCCAAACCAGCGGAGGGATCATCGATGGCATTATAGCACCACCGGCCAGCGGGGCCGGATCGATCCGTACACTTGAGGATCGGGCACGCCTCAAGCTCGGTCGCGGTGCCAGAGGGTGCCGGTGGCGGGGCGGTCGGCCGCGAGGCAGTGAGCGGGGAGCAAGTATGTTCGTCGATCTGAGCTTCTTCGAGGTGGAGGAAGGGATGCAGCACGTCTTCGAGCGCGCCTTCCGCGTCCTGATCGAGCAGGCGCGGCAGGCCGACGGCTGTCTCTCCTCGGAGCTGGTCCGGCTCGATGAGGACCGGCGCTACGTGTGGGTCGAACGCTGGTCTTCTCGGGAGGCGCACAACCGGTTCAACCAGCTCCTCTTCGGGCAGTTGCTGCCGCGCTTGCCCGACCTCGAGCGCTATGCCCAGCGCTTGCCCGACCGCGATGCCGAGGGCTACGTCGTGCTCTGAGGCCTGAAGGGCAGAGCTTGCAGCCGTGCATAGGGCGGCAACGGCTCTCCGATCAGCGGCATGGCGTAGCGGCGGAAGGCCTGGCTCACCGACCGCCCATCCGGGCCGATGAACTCGTCCGGCAGCCTTCGTTCCCGGTTCGCGACCGCCGTCAGCGGCGCCGTGCCGAAGCGGACCCGGTACGGATCGTCGGAGATGCGCTCCAGCGATACCATCACCTCCGACGCGCCTTCGGCCAGGAGAGCGACCGCCGTCCTACCGGCGTCGTATGCCTCCTGCCAGTCCACTGGCGAGACGCAGGACATGAACATGCGGGCGATCGTGCCCGGCTTGTCGTAGCGCGCGCGCAGGCGGAGCCGGCGCTCGATCGCCTGGGCCAGGGCCGGCACCGGTCCCGGGTAGTACGGGTGGCCGAACGGGTCGACCCACTGCGCCTGCTCGCCGCCCAGTGGCCGGCCCTGGGCGTCCCGTAGCGTCTCTGGCACGACCGCCACCACGCGCCCGAAGCGATCGTAGGTAACAGCGATCTCCTCGAGGAAGGCGTCCAGGCTTGCTGGCGGCCGCTCCGGGAAGAAGATCAGGTGGGGCGCGTCGCCGGCCGCGGCCTGGGCGAGCGCGGTGGAGGCGGCGACCCACCCGGCGTTGCGCCCCATCACCTCGATGAGCTTGACCGGGTAGAGCCCGGCCGTCGCCTCGGTGTCGAGCCCGGCATCGCGGGTCGCCAGCGCCAGGAAGCGGGCGATCGAGCCATAGCCCGGGCAGTGGTCGGTTGCCGGCAGGTCGTTGTCGATCGTCTTCGGTACTACGACCACCTGGAGCGGGTGGCCGGCGCGCCGGGCGGCCGACGCCAGCCGCAGCGCCGTCTCTGCCGAGTCGTTGCCGCCGATGTAGACGAAGGCGCCCACCTCGTAGCGAGCCAGGATCTCGAGGGCGAGCTGGGTCGTCTCGCTGGAGAGGCGCAGGCGGGTGACGCCCAGCGCGGCTGAGGGGGTACGCGCCACGTGCTGCAGCAGCTCGCGAGGCTGTGCGCCCAGATCGACGAAGTCCTGCCGCAGCACGCCTTCGATGCCGCGTCGAGCGCCGATGACTGCCCGGAAGCGGCCGCTCTCGAGCGCCGCCTCGACGACGCCGACCAGGCTGCTGTTGATCACCGCGGTTGCGCCGCCCGCCTGGGCGACCAGCAGGTTGCGCCAGCTTCCCACGTGCCCTCCCTATCCAGGCGTCTCAGCGCGCGGTCCAGCCCCCGTCCACCACCAGCGCCGCGCCGGTCATGAACGACGAGTCGTCGCTGGCCAGGAAGAGGGCCGCCCGCGCGATCTCCTCTGGCTGGCCGATCCGGCCCAGCGGCATCCGGCTGACGATCTCGGCCCGGTAGTCGTCGACGCTGATGCCGAGCCGTTCGGCGGAGCTCCAGAGCAGCGGGGTATCTACCGCGCCCGGACAGAGGCAGTTGACCCGGATGCCCTGCTTCCCGTGGTCGAGCGCGAGCGCGCGGGCCAACCCGAGCAGCGCGGCCTTCGACGCGCAGTAGGCGGCCCCACCTGGTGAGCCCACCAGGGCCAGCTCAGAGGCGGTGAAGATCACCGAGCCGCCGCCGGCCCTGGCGATGTGCGGGATCGCGTAGCGGGCACAGAGAAATGCACCGCGCACGTTGACCTCCATAATGCGGTCGAACTCCTCGATCGGCATCTCCGGCGCCAGCCCGCGGCCGTGGATCCCAGCGTTGGCGAAGAGGACGTGCAGGTGCCCGAATTTCGCGATGGTCGCATCGATCGCCGCGGCTACCTCGGTCGGCTTGGCGACGTCGGCCTGCGAGCTGATCACCTGGGCGCCGCTGCGCTCGAGGTCCTCGACGAGAGAGGTGAGCGCCCGGCAATTCACATCGACCAGCATGAGGCGGGCGCCCTCGGCCGCGAACAGCCGGGCGCTGGCAGCCCCGATACCCGATGCCGCACCGGTGATGAGCGCGACCTTTCCCTCCAGTCTCCCAGCCACGTCTTTGCTCCCCTGTCAGCTCTGTAGGCATGAAGGCCTTGCGCTGGGGACGGTAGCGGTTACCGGGTGCTCCCGTCAAGCGATGACCTGTCTGAGGGGCGATCACGTTCACTCGTCGCATCGTGCCCCGGTCCGTCGCCACCGGCACGCGGGACTAACGCCTCGCGCTCAGTGCGAACGCTGGCTAAAGCCGGTTCGCCGGTGACGCAGCCCCCGGCAGGGAGATGAGCAGGGGCAATCGGTCGGTCGCCCCTGCCTTGAATTCAGTGCATCCGCAGCAGGCTAGCCTGCAGCGGGACGCCGGAAGTTGGCCGTATACGCCAGCCAGGAGCCGCAGCGCCCGGCCGGCTCCAGCCCGGCTGCCAGGCAGCGGCGGAGCACGTCGTCGTACCGCTGGTAGTGCGGATCGCCGACGATCTCAGTAAACGAGAGGATTCCGCCCGGTTTCAGGGCATCGCGGAGCCGCGCGATGGCGAGATCGCGGTCGCGAATCTCTCCCAGCACCGTGACCAGGAAGGCGACGTCATAGGCCTGCGGCTCGAGTGGTGCACTGGTTACATCGCCCTCGCGGACTTCGGCGTTGGTGATCCCGGCAGCGGCCAAACGCTCCCGCGCACGACGTGCCATCTCGGGCTGCAATTCGAGCGCGACCAGCCGGCCGGTTTCGCCGAGACGCCGGGCCGCGGGCACGCTCATGTACCCGGTGCCCGGCCCGACTTCGAGCACGCGCTGGCCTGGTTGCAACCCGATGCAGTCCAGCACGCGGGAGGTGGGCAGGACGAGCTCTCGGAACTGAAGGTCGAGCACCCAGCCGAGCATCGCCGGGCAGGGCAGTGACCAGCGCCGGCTCGCATACCGCCAGGCCAACGCGCCAGCGACCAGCCCGGCGGCTGCGGCGACCACCATGTGTACCGGCCTTACTGAACGACTCTGCACTGTTTGGCTCCTCTGTTCGCCCCAGCGCGAGAAGGTGTCTTGGGGAATCGGGGATTGCCAGCAGGGTTGCCTGTGTGTATCTGGTCTGCTTCGCCTCAGCAGGCCGACCGCTCGATCCCGCTCGCCGCGCATCGCCGTGAGGAGGCTCCGCAGCGACGACGGGATGGTACTGTCTCGGTCCGCAACGCCGCAACCGCGGCCGTCGCTGTGTCAGTGCTGTCCCGGCTTGCGGTCTGCTCTGCTCGATGCCAGCGCGTCGAGGAAGCGGAACAGCTCGTCGAGGTCGTCAGTGGCCCAGGCACCTGCCTGGCGCAGCGCCGCGAGTTTGGTACTTGGCCGGCCGGAGCCGCCGCGAATGATGGCCGCCGCGTGGCCGAAGGCGGTCCCCTCCGGCAACGACTCGGTGAAGCGCCCGGCCACCAGCGCGAAGAGCGGCTTGCTGAAGCGGCCGTCGGCCAGCGCCTCTGCGACGTCCTCCTCGAAGCGCGTCCCCGGCTCGCCGAAGAGCACCACGGCGTCCGTCTCCGGGTCGGCCTGGAAGAGCGGCAAGAGGTCGGCCGGCGGCGTGCCGATCAGGGCGTCGCCCCCGACGCTCACTGCCGTGCTCACACCGAACCCGCGCCGGCGCAGCATCAACCCCAGCTCGGCCGTCATGCCGCCGCTACGCGAGATGACGCCGATCCGGCCAGGGACGAAGGCCCGCTCCGGCCGATCGCCGCCGATCGCTCCCAGCTTGACGCGCTGGCTCGGGTTGATGAGCCCGACCGAGTTCGGGCCGATCACCCGCACCCCGGCCGCTCCGGCCGCGCGCAGCAGCCGGAGCGCGTCATGCTTCGGCACGCGCTCGGTCGCGATCAGGAGCAGCCGCAGGCCGGCTTCGATCGCCTCCAGAGTCGCGTCGAGCGTGGCGGCCGGCGGCACCGAGATGAGTGCGGCCGTCGGGCGGTGAGCCACGACCGCCTCGGCTACGGTGTCATAGACCGGCACGCCAGCGACCTCCTCGCCGCCGCGCCCGGGCGTCACCCCGCAGACCACGGCAGTGCCGTAGGCCAGCATGTGGGCGGTGACCATGCGCGCCTCGCGCCCGGTAATGCCCTGTACGAGGACGCGGGTGTTACGGTCGAGCAGGATCGCCATCGCTCTCCCCGTAGCGCTCGCGCATCGCCTGCACCATGATGCGGGCTGCCTCGCTCAGCGTGACCTCCTCCCCGAGCCAGCGCACGCCCGCTGCCTCGAAGATCGCCCGGCCCTCGGCCTCGTTGACGCCGGTCTCGCGCGCCACCACCGGGAAGTCCGGGGGCAGGCGGCCGGCCTCGCACAGAGCCTGGACCACACCGCGCGCCAGCACGTCGACCTGGGTGTTGTTGGTCAGGTTGTGGGCGACGAACAGGCCCCGCACCCCAGGCTTGGACAGAACCACGCGCGCCAGCGCGGCTACCTTCATCTCAGTTGGGTTGCCGCCGATCTCGGCGTAGTTCGCCGGCCGCCCACCGGCCCGGAGCAGGGCATCGAAGAGCAGCAGGCTGGCCCCACCGCCCCCGCAGAGGAAGGCGATGTCGCCGCCCTCCAACTCCAGGTACCGGGCCGAGCCGCGGTACGGCTCGGCCGCGTTGATCGCGGCGACCTGCCGCTCCAGCGCCGTCGGCGGGCGCCAGGCCGGGCCGCTCACCACGCGCTCGGCCAGCTCCGGCTGGCGGAACAGCGCTGCCTCGTCGAGCGCGACGACAGCGCCGGTGGCAACTAGCTCGCCGGCGGCCGTCTCGGCCAGCGGGTTGATCTCCAGCAGCTCGGCCTCCAGCTCGATGAAGGTTCGATGGAGTGCGGCAGTGAGCTGGCCCAGGCGGGGAAGCGCCGGGCCGCGCACGCCCGCTGACCGCCAGAGCTGCCGGGCGTGAAACGGCATCAGCCCCTCGCACGGCGCCAGCTCCAGCGAGGCGATCCCTCCTTCGCGCCGCGCCAGCTCCTCGACCTCGATCCCGCCCTCGCGGCCGGCCAGCACCCGCACCGTCCGGCCATCGGCGTCGAGCACGATGGCCAGATAGCGCTCCCCGGCCACCGGCACCGCCTCCTCGACCAGCACGCGCTCGACCGGGAAGCCGCCGACCTCGCGCCCGAGCAGCGCCGCGGCAGCTTCGCCAGCGGCCTCCGGGTCGGCGGCCAGCCGGACGGCGCCGGATTTCCCCCGCTTCCCCACCGGGACGAGCGCCTTGACGACGACCGGCCTGCCGAGCGCGACCGCGGCCCGGCGCGCCTCTTCAGGCGAGGACACGGCCTGTCCCCGCGGCACCGGGATCCCCCGGGCCGCCAGGATCGCCTTGGCGTCGTGCTCCAGCAGCCGTGCCACCGTCTCTCGCACCTCCTCAGCGCCTACAATGATCCGTACTACGCAGCAGGTCAAGACCTGAGCGCGGGTGGCGCTACGCGATGCGGTTCCTGGCCGATCTCCCCTCGGTGCAGACGTCGCGCCGATTCCCGGCGAAGACGTTGTCCGTCACCGTCGAGTCGGTGGTGTGGAGCAGGTAGACCCCGCACCGGGCGTTGTTGCGGATCGTGTTGCCGGTCACCAGGTGGCGCTCGGAAGTCACGCGGTCGGGGAAATCGCGGTTGGCCGGGTCGAGCGTGAAGGCGATGCCGTGCCGGCCGTTCCGGGTGATCAGATTGTCCCGGATGACGCCGCCCTGGCCGTGCTCCCAGTTGATCCCGTCGGTGCGGTTGTAGGCGATCACGTTGCCCTCCAGGATCGTCTCGCGGGAGAAGCCGAGCCAGAAGCCGTAGTTGCTGTGGGTGGCGATGTTGTTGCGGAAGACGTTTCCGGTCGAGAAGGTGGCCTCGAAGGCGTTGTTCGGCGAGTAGGAGCCGTCGTTGCCCTCGACCAGATTCTCGTCGCTGGGCGGGCTGAACTGGTTGCCGAGGAAGAACCCGTCGCCGGAGTAGCGGAGATCGTTGCCGATGACGGCGTTGCGGTGCGAGCCGCTGGTCAGGAGGATGCCCGCCGCATCGCAGCCGGTGCCGCCGCAGCGGTTCACGTGGTGAGCCTGGTTGCGCTCGATCCGGTTCTCGCGGGAGGCGAAGAGGCGGATGCCCCAGGCGGTGTTGTGCGAGACATCGTTGTCCTGAATCAGGGTGCGGTGGCTGTCGTACAGGTTGATCCCCACGTCCTGCCGGCTGGCGACGTTGCGGCGCACCACGCTGCCGGTGACGCGGTGGAACAGGATGCCGCCGCCGCACGTAGCCGCCAGCGGCTGGTTGATGTCGAGGAACGTTCCGTCGCTGCCGGCGTTATCCGAGAGGTCGTTGTCCTCGATCACCAGCTCGGTGCAGTCCTCGGCGAAGATGGCGTAGAAGAAGTTGCGGATGACGAAGTTGCGGATCGTGACGCTGGTGCGGCCGCGCAGCACGATGCCGAAGCCGGCCTTCCGCATGCCGTCGAGGACCAGGCCGTTCCCATCGAGC
>BEIC01000067.1 GCA_002898875.1 bacterium HR26 | reverse complement strand
GGCCTCCTCCGGCACCGCCCGGTTGGTGATGACCGAGATTCCCAGCACCCGGAGTCCCAGGGCTCGGGCCATCACCACTTCCGGCGCGGTCGACATCCCCACCGCCTGGGCACCGAGGAGGCGCAGCATCCGCAGCTCGGCTGTGGTCTCGTAGGACGGGCCGGCAACCATGGCGTAGACGCCCTCTTTCAGCGGCAGGCCGAGCTCGCCGGCGGCCTTCCGGGCTAGCGCCCGTAACTCCAGGTCGTAGGCATCCCGCATGGAGACGAATTCGATCCCTGTCTGCGAAGGCGGGGGGATCAGCGGGCTCTGGCCGGCCAGGCCCGGCAGGAACAGGTGGTCGGTTATCAGCATCAGGTCACCCGGCTGCAAGCGCTCGTCGATGCCACCGGCGGCGTTGGTCACCACCAGCGCGCGCACGCCGCTCCCGGCGAGCGCCGCCACCGGCGTCGCCACCTCGGCGGCCGAGAGCCCCTGGTACAGGTGATAGCGCCCGAGGAAGAGCAGGACGGGCACCCCAGCCCAGCGACCGAGCAGGAGCTCGCGGGCGTGCCCGCCCACCGGCGGAGCAGCGAGCCCGAGCACCTCGTCCATCGCCTCGCGGCGAACCACCTCGACCCGCTCCGCCAGGGCACCAAGCCCCGAGCCGGCGATCACCGCCACTGCCGGCTGCACCCCTGCCTCGGCGAGCAGGGGTGCTAGCCGCCGCGCTGCCTCTTGCTGGGAGCCTCTGCCACTCATCGGCAAGACCTAGCCGGATGAGGCGCCCGTGCCGGGCGCCTCCGCGTTCCACGTGCCGACCAGTTGCAGTTGATCCAGAACGGCTCGCGACGCAAGCTCGCGGCCCAGGATGTGCCGGGTGTAGGCGTAGAGCGCCGACTCGATCGCGCTCCGCAGTTCCTGCCCGGTCCGGCGCTCCAGCACTGTCGCCCAGCGCTCGCCCGCGAGCAGGCGGAGCGCCTTCACCGCGCTCACCGGCAACGGCACGGCCGCTGGGTCGCGCGCCGCGCACGGCGGGCAGGCCACGCCGCCGAGCTGCGGCGCGAACGCGTTCGTCACCGGCTCCAGCGGCCGCCCGCAGACCACGCAGCGGTACAGCTCCGGCTGGTAGCCGAGCGCGCTGAGGAGCCGCAGCTCGTAGCGCCGGACGACGAAGAAAGGATCCGGCTGGCTCGCGATCCCGCGAAGCGTCTCGGTCAGGAGCTCGAACACGAGCGGCTGAGGGTCGTCCTCGCTGGTCAGGGCGTCCAGCAGGTCGGCGACGTACCCGGCCAGCCCGATCCTCCGCTCATCTCGCCGCAGGTCTCGGTAGGGATCGATCAGCTCGGCCTGGGTCACGATATCGAGATCCCGGCCGCGCGCGATCAGCAGGCTGCTACGGGCGAACAGCTCCAGGTGGCCGGCCAGCCGGCTCTTCGGGCGGCGCACGCCCTTGGCGACGGCTCTCAGCTTGCCACGCTGCCGCGTGTACAGGTTCAGGATGCGGTCGGCTTCGCCGAGATCCCACCGGCGCAAGACGACCGCCTCGACGCGGTAGAGCCGGATCCGGCCCTCCGGGGTCGAGGACGCCACATCGCTCCGAGCGGTTCCCTCGGCGCCGGTCAACGTCACGCCCGCAGCGCTCCTCGCGCGGCCGCGACCATGTCGACGAAGGCGCGTGCCCGCGCGGTGATCGCGGCCCAGTCGCGACGCTGGACCGCATGCTTGTCGATCAGGTTGCCGCCGACCGCCAGCGCCACTGCCCCCGCTCGGATGAACTCCGGCCCGGTCTCGAGCGTGACGCCGCCCGACGGGATGAGCTTGACCTGTGGCAGGGGAGCCAGCACGTCCTTGAAGTAGGCCGGCCCGGCCAGGCTGGCCGGGTTCACCTTGATGTAGTCGGCCCCGTGCTCCCAGGCGGTCAAGATCTCCGTCGGCGTGAACGCGCCGATGAGGCTCGTAACCCCGTAGCGCCGGCAAATCTCGATCGTCTCCAGCCGCAGCGTCGGCGTGACGATGAACTCGGCCCCGGCGAGCATGGCCTGGCGAGCGGTCTCCGCGTCGAGCACGGTGCCGGCGCCGACGTGACAGTGGGCGCCCAGCTCCTGCCGGACACGCTCGATGGCCTTGCCGGCCTCGCGGTTAGTGTAGGTGAACTCCATCACCCGAACGCCGCCCTCCAGCAGCGCCTCGGCGAGCTCGACGGCCGGGCCGAGATCGTCGAGCCGGATAACGGCGATGAGACCCGTCTCCTCGATCCAGTGCATGTGTGCCCCTTCGCGCTATCGACCGATCCGGCAAGCGGCGCCCGCGCTGGGAAGCTGTCAGGTACCATTCTAGCGGCCATCCGACGCGCGGCCGGTGGCCTGGGGCGACTCGCGAGCGCGTCCGCAGCAAGTGTACTGGCCCGAGGGATGCCCGGACAGATCGCGCAACCGGCAGATAGCGAGGGCGGTGAGGAGATGGGCATGACAATCGGCATCATCGCCGCGCATGGCAAACCCGAGGCCGCCGAGCTGGCCGAGCGTATCGCCGGCTGGCTCTCTGAGCGGGGCTCTGTCGCGCTCGACGAGAGCGCGCTCCAGCGGGATGCGTCCGCTGCGTCGGTGCTCGTCACGATCGGCGGCGACGGGCTGATCATGCGCATGGCACACGTCTACCCCGATGTCCCGATCCTGGGGATCAATGTGGGCCGCGTCGGCTTCCTGGCGATGATCGAGCGAGAAGAGTGGCAGCCTGCCCTGCAGCGCCTGGTCGAGGGCGACTACTGGGTGCAGGAGAGCCCGACGCTGGCGGCGAGCGTCTGGCGCGGCGACCAGCTCGTCGCTGAAGGCTGGGCGATCAACGACGTGGTGATCCGCTCCGGCTTTCAGATGATCGAGGTCGAGCTGTATATCGACGGCCAGTTCGTGAACACCTACCCGGGCGACGGCATGATCGTCGCCACGCCACAGGGCAGTACCGCCTACTGCATGGCCGCCGGCGGGCCGGTGCTCAGTGCCGGCGTGCGGGGATTCGCCGTCACGCCGATCTGCCCGCACTCGCCGATCCGAACCACGCTGGTCGTACCCGAGGAGGCGCTGATCGAGCAGGTCGTCGCCAGCGAGCGGGAAGCGAGCTTGATCCTCGACGGTGCACCCCACCTCGAGCTGCGGGCCGGCGACCTGGTCCAGGTTCGCCGCGGCAGTCACCGCTTCCGCCTGGTGCTGCTGCCGGAGATGAACTTCTACGAAGCGTTCCGCAGCAAGTTCAACTTCCAGATCCGCCCGGACGCCCGGCCAACCCGCCCTGTCCGGCGCCCGCCAGCTCGGCGAGCATCCCGCTCGTGACGGCTCGACCAGTCATAGCGAGCGCAGGCATTGGCCAGCCACGGTGAGCGCGAGCGCCCCCGCGACCGGCCTGGCGGATAGCGCTCCACCCTCCGCCGCTGCCAGAGCACGCACGTTCTCACTGTGTCGGGCGGCCTACCGGCGGGATCTCGCTCGTATCCTCGGAGGTGGCAGAAGTAGCCGCAGGTGCCGGCTCGGCCTGCCCTGGCCGGGCCCCGTCCAGGGACTGCCCGGGCTTCGCTGCCGACTGGACGGTGGGCAAGGTCGACGCGAGCTCCGAGCCGGCGGCATCGTCAGAGAGCGTGCCGCCTGTTGCGCTCCGGCGGACGCTCCTCGCCAGCCGGCTCAAGTCGGGCAGCGCCCAGCCGGGAGGCGGGGCCGGAAGCGGCTCTGCCGCCTCCTGCTCGGTCCCGCAGTATGGGCAGATAGCCCAGCGGACGTCGACCGCCCGCCCGCACTCTGCGCAGGCCAGGCGCAGTTGAGTCCGGCAGTACGGGCAGAAGAGGAAGTCCTCAGCGACCAGCCGCTGGCACTGCGGGCAGAGCGCCAGCCCCTCCATATCCTGGAGCAGGTACTCCTCCTGCAGCGAGCGCTCGAAGGCCTCGTCGAGCGTCTCCTTCGGCCGGAGGAGCAGGTAGAGCAGCACCCCCGGAACCGAAAAGAGCACCACCACCAGCGTGGAGAAGATCTGAGCGATCACGCTGCGGCTGCGCTCCTGGATGTCGCGGAAGGTCCACACGACCAGCGCGAACCAGAGCGCAAGAAAGTACGCACCGCCAACAGCGATGGTTACATGGACGATGCGTGCGAGAATCGCCTCCACCGACGGTCCTCCTACGATCCTCTGGGCTTGTCCGCGCCGCAGTCAGGGAAGCCGCTCATAGCGCTCGACCGGGACGACGAAGACGTTGGCGCCGCCGACCTCAACCTCGATCGGGTTGGGGACATAGAACTCCCCTGACTCGACGATGGGCAAGAGTGGGTTGACGTACTGCGTCCGGGTATAGCAGTTCGCCTTGATGATGCGCAGGACGTCGGGAACCTGAGCATCATCGACGCCGATCAGGACGGTGACGTTCTGCTCGCGGAGAAAGCCACCGGCACTATTGATCTGGGTCGCTCGGTAGCCTGCCATGCGCAGCGCCGCCATCAGGTTCTCCGCGTCTTTGCCCTGGACCACGGCGATCACCAGTTTCATCTCATCGGCACCTTTATTGCACACGCTGCAGCCGCGGCAGGCGGGAAGCGACCGCTTCCCAGACCTGCTGCGCGACCTCCTCCGTCGGCGCCACGCCGTCGACCACGCGCCAGCGCTCCGGTTCTCGCTCCGCCGCCCGGCGGTACCACGTGCGGACACGTTGGTGGAACTCCAGCGTCTCCTGATCGAAGCGCGTTAACTCTTCACCAGACTCGCGCCGCCGGGCCAGCCCCACCTCGACCGGCACATCGAGCAGAATCGTCAGATCCGGCCAGAGCCCCCGGGTCGCGAAGTCCTGGAGCGAGCGAAGCGCGCTCTCCTCGAGCCCCCGCCCGCCGCCCTGATACGCCAGCGTCGAGTCAGCATAGCGATCGCAGACGACGATGGCACCGCGGGCCAGGGCTGGGCGAATGACGCTGGCGACGTGCTCAGCCCGAGCGGCGGTGTGCAGCAGAGCCTCGGTCTCCGCGGCCATGCCGTCGTTCGCTAGCGCGAGGAGCCACTCGCGCACGGCTTCACCGAGCGGCGTGCCACCAGGCTCACGGGTGAGCACCGCATCGTAGCCGAGCGCGAGCAAGCGCTGGTGGAGCCGACGACACTGCGTCGTTTTACCGCTCCCCTCGGGCCCCTCGAACGTGACGAACAGGCTCACGGTCTCAGTCCTCGCGGTAGATCTCAACGCGCCGGTACGGCTCCCGCCCTCGGCTGCGCGATCCCAGATTGTAGCGTTCAGCAAGCTGGTGCTGGAGGCGGCGAATCCAGGAGACCTGAGGGCGCAGCTCGACCCGCGAAGCGCCGCTCAGCACGTCGTGGATCGCCGCTTCCGCTTCGTACATCGCCGCGGCGACCTGATCCTCGGGCACCGAGCCGAGGCCAGCGTCGAAGTCATCGCCGTCCCCATGGTTCGCGGTCTCGGCCACGAACCGCTCCGGGAACAGCGAGCGGAAGAGGTTCGCCATCTGCACGGCCGTGTTACTCCGCAGCACGTAGACTGGGATGCCGTGGCTTTCCGCATCGCGCAGCATCTGCGGCCGCTTGCGATAGTAGTTCTTCAACGTGATCACGGCGTCTGCCTCGCCGAGCGATCGCACCAGCACCGCCGGCACCATGAGCTGGTTGATCACCTGCTCCAGCCGGTTGCGGCTCACGCCGAAGGGGAAGACGCGCAAGGTCTTCCGGCTCGGCTCCGGGGCGCCGCCGGCTTCCGCTGGCGGGAGCGGGCGAACCGGGGCCGGCTTCATCGTCCGTGGCCCCTCAGGAGCGGGACCACGCTGGTACGTCCGCCGCGGCCCCGATGGGAGGACTCGATCGCCGTGGCGCTCCATCCCCTGGAGCTCCTCATAGTGGATCGAAACCGTGCCGTCCGGGTTGCGCTCGCGGATCTCGACGCGGAGCGGCAGCCCGCGGAGGATCGCGTCCACGCTCGCCGCCACGTCGCGATGGACCGCGACCCGGTTCCGGGACTGGATCTCGACCAGCACCCCGAAGGTGGGCGGCGCCTTGCGCTCGAGGATCGACTTCTGCGTCCCCCGGCGCCGGGCCTCCTCGTCGCTCAGCGTCACCGACTGGATGCCCCCGATGAGATCTGAGAGCGTCGGGTTCATCATGATGTTCTCGAGCGTGTTGCCATGCGCCGTCCCGATGAGCTGCACACCCCGCTCAGCGATGGTGCGCGCCGCCGCCGCTTCTAGCTCCGTCCCGATCTCGTCGATGACGATGACTTCCGGCATGTGGTTCTCCACCGCCTCGATCATCACCGCGTGCTGCAGCGTCGGGGTCGGAACCTGCATCCGGCGCGCCCGGCCGATCGCTGGGTGCGGGATGTCGCCATCCCCAGCGATCTCATTGCTGGTATCGACGATCACCACGCGCTTGCGCAGGTCGTCAGCCAGCACCCGAGCGGTTTCTCGCAGCATCGTCGTCTTACCGACACCCGGCCGCCCGAGCAGCAAGATGCTCTCCCCAGACTCGATCAGATCTCGGATGATGCCGACCGTGCCGTAGACGGCCCGGCCGATGCGGCAGGTCAGCCCGACGATGTCGCCCGACCGGCTGCGGATGGCCGAGATCCGGTGCAGCGTGCGCTCGATACCGGCCCGGTTGTCATCTCCGAAGCGGCCGATCCGCTCCGCGACGTAGGCGATGTCCTCACGGCTCACCTCGCGCTCGGCCAGGTAGACCTCGCGATCCTCGAAGCGCGCTTCGGGCCGGCGTCCGAGGTCGAGCACGATCTCGAGCAGCTTGCTGCGGTGCTCCGGCTGGTTGAACTCCTCCAGCGCCTCGACGATGTCAGGCGGCAGGACGGCCAGCAAATCCTCCAGGTTGTCGGTGATGGTCTGCTCTGCAGCAAAGAGCGCCTCTCTCGACAGCGTCTGAGTCATCTTCGCAATCAATGCAGCACTACTCCATCAATCCGTCGTCACCTCGACCAGCGGCTGCGCCTCCCGTCGCATCTGCGAGTAGACCGGGACGCCTGCAGCGACAGCCTCCTGCAGATCGCGGAGTGCCCGTGCCTTCTTCGCCGCGCGGGCGCGCACCCGCTGGGCTGTGTAGCGAGCCGCCCAGACCCGCGACTCCACCGCCTGGAATCCAAGCGACTCGAGCTGCCCCCGCAGTCCGGGGACGTCATCGGGCACCAATGCCCAGACACGATCGCCTTCGCGTACCCCTACATGCTCGAGGGCCGTGGCGACCAGGCAGGGCACCAGGCCCATCGCGTGCGGATCAGCCATGACCTCGAGCAGGTGACGAGCGTGGCGAGACCGCACCTGGCAATACGCCATGCTCTGCTCGTCATCCCGCACCAGGAAGCCGGTGACCCGCCAGCCGGCCCGGCGGCCCGGTTGCCACGAGGCCCGCGTGCGCGACTCGGCATAGAGCACCGGGCGCGGCGTCACCCGCTCGTACAGTCGCATGACCGACCAGGCATCGTGACTCGACTGCACGCGCACTCGCTCCCGCTCGGGCGAGCTCGGTGGCCTGCCATCGGCGAGCATGAGTGTCAGTGGTCGGAACGGCTGGAACCCAGCGCGCTGGAACGCCTCGTTCACCGGGCCTGCCGGCGGGAGCAACGCGTGCAGGCGCTTGATACCGTAGCTGCCGGCCAGCCGAACGATCTCTTCCAGAATCGCCTGCCAGTACGCGACCGGATCGGCGACCGCTGAGCCGGCGGCCGCGATGAACCGTGTGATGAGCCAGTGATCCGGACCGGGCTCGTGGATCACCTGGATCAGGCTGGTGCCCGCTTCCCGGTCGCGCGTGGCGAACAGCCGGCTCGATTGGCGTCGCACCAGCAAGCCGATGAGGGCCGTGCGGTGCACCGGCGGGCCGAGCTCGACCGGCAAGCCCAGGATGTCGACCCCACGCGCCAGCCACCGTAGGCCCGGCGTGTGCCACGGGGCGAGCGGGTGGAGCCGCGGCGAGCCCCTGCCCGGCCGGTCAGGCGATGTTTGCTCTCGACGGTACCGCCAGGGACGCATCGCCGTTCCCCCTTGGTGATCACACGGCGAACCCGCTAGAGTACCCGCCGCCCGGCTAGGGCCCGCCCGAGGGTCACCTCATCGGCGTACTCCAGGTCACCACCGACCGGGAGCCCGCTCGCCGGGCGCGTCACGGTCACTCCCAGGGGCAGGAGTTGCCGGGCGATGTACATCGCCGTCGCGTCTCCCTCGATGTTCGGGTTCATCGCCAGAATGACCTCGTCGGGCCGCTCAGCTTGCACGCGGGCGACGAGCTCCCTGATGCGCAGGCGATCCGGCCCGATGCCGTCGACCGGCGAGATCGCTCCGTGCAGCACGTGATACAGGCCATGGTACTCGCCAGTACGCTCCAGGGCCAGCACATCCAGCGGATCCTCGACCACGCAGATCGTCCGCCGGTCTCGCTGCTCGTCCTGGCAGATAAGACACGGATCCACGTCGGTGATGTTGAAGCATACCGAGCAGAGGCTGACGCGCTCCTTCACTTCGAGAATCGCGTGCGCGAGCGCCGTCGCCTCCTCGCGAGGACTCCGCAGGATAAAGTACGCCAGGCGCGATGCCGTCTTCGGCCCAATGCCCGGGAGCTTGGCGAATTCATCGATTAGCCGGGCAACCGGCTCGACTGTGACTTTTGGTCGCACACCCACCTCGATAGCTGCTTCACCACGCGCCCGCACCTCTGAGTATAGCAAACGCTTGACATCTCAGAGATTTCCGCGCTCAGTCCTCCTCGGCCAGGTAGACGAGCCGCCCGCGCGGCCCGTCCCCTGGACCGACGATCCCCTCCGCCTCGAGCTGCTCCATGATGCGCGCGGCGCGGTTGTAGCCGATCCGCAGGCGGCGCTGCAGCATCGAGGTCGATGCCGTGCCTTGCTGGCGCACGAGCTGGCGGGCTTGCTCCAGGAGCGGATCCTCCCGGCCTCCGTCAGCCTCTGCGTCCTCCAGGTTGAGCCAGGCCGGATCATACTGCGGGTCGGGCACCACGGTCCGCCAGTGCTCGACCAGATACTGAAGGTCACGGTCATCGATGAACGACCCCTGGATACGCTGCGGTCGGGCGGCATCCGGCGGCAGGAAGAGCATGTCGCCCCGGCCAAGCAAGCGCTCGGCGCCGGGCATGTCGAGGATCACCCGGCTGTCGGTCTGCGAGGTGACCGCAAAGGCGATGCGGGCGGGCACGTTGGCCTTGATCAGGCCGGTCAGCACGTCGACCGAGGGGCGCTGGGTGGCGATGAGCAGGTGGATCCCGGTCGCACGGGCCATCTGGGCCAGCCGGACGAGGAGCGTCTCGACCTCGTCGGGCGTGGTGAGCATCAGGTCGGCCAGCTCATCGATGATCACGACCAGGTACGGCAGCGGCTCCAGCGAGGGGTCCTCTTCCCGGCGCAAGCGGTAGCCGTCCAGGTTGCGCACGCCGAGCTTCGAGAAGAGCTGGTACCGGCGCTCCATCTCTTGCAGCACCCGGCGGAGCGCGCCGACTACCAGCCCCATATCGGTCACGACCGGCCGCTTGAGGTGCGGCACGCCGTCGAATCCAGCCAGCTCGACCATCTTCGGGTCGATCAACAGCATCTGTAGCTCCTCGGGCCGGCGGGTGAGCAGGAACGTCGCGATGATGCTGTTGATGCAGACCGACTTGCCGGAGCCGGTGGCCCCGGCGATCAGGAGATGCGGCATCTTGGTGAGATCGGCCACGACGTACTGACCGTTTACGTCGCGCCCCAGCGCCAGCGGCAGGTTCGCGCGGGAGCGCTGGAAGGCCGCCGACTCGATCGTCTCGCGGAGCCCCACCGTGTGGATCGTCTCGTTCGGCACCTCAATACCGACCCGCGCCATGCCCGGTACCGGCGCCTCGATCCGGATGGCCTTAGCCGCCAGCGCCAGCGCCAGGTCGTTCTGCAGCTCGGTGATCCGCCGCACCTTGACACCCGGCCCCGGCTCGAGCGTGAAGAGCGTGACGGCTGGGCCGGGATAGACTTCGCGCACGCGGGCATCCACCTTGAAGCTGGCCAGAGTCTCCTGGATCACGGCCGCCTTGCGGTGCAGCTCGGCCGGATCCGGCGCGCCGCTCTGGTAGAGCTTGAGCTTGGCAAGGTCCGGTAACGGGGCCGGCGTGGCCGGCTCCGGCAGCGGCTCGGTCGTCTGCTGGGCTGAGCTTCCTCCTGCGAGCTCCTCACCGACGGGCTTGCGGCGACGCTCGGCGCGCCCGGCCGGCTTCTCGGCCTTGACGCCGGTCTGCGGCAGCGTGATGATCGGCTGGATCTCCTTCGTTTCCCGGCTCGCGCTCGCCGTCGCCCCGCTCGGCTTCTGGCTCTGCCCCTCGTTCTCAGCCGGGTTCGGGCGAGCCGCCGCGCGGACGGCATGGTGCGCAGCCCACAGAGCGCGCCAGCGGGCCGGCAGCGCCAGCAACTCGGCGCCGGTGGCGAAGGCCAGCCCGGCGCACCCGATCGCGAGCGCCAGCAGCCCGGCGCCGATCTGTCCCCCGATGAGCTGCAGGATCCCGCTCACTCCTGCGCCGACGTACCCACCCGCCTCGCTGATCCGCTCGGCGCCGCGCAGGTCGAGGAAGGCGAGCACCGCCGCCGAGTAGAGCGCCAACCCCAGACCGCGCCGCCGGCTGGCCGCTGGCTGGTGCGAGAAGAGCAGCTCGCCGGTCAACCACAGCGCACAGAGCGGGACCAGGAACGCGCCGCGGCCGAAGAGCTGCCGCAAGCCCGAGGTGACCCACCCGATTGCCCCATACGAGGAGCCGAGCCCGAGCAGGGCTCCGGCCATCAGCAGCGCCATGGTGAGCACCAGCAGCGCCCCGGCCTCGCGGGCGACGCGCTGGGGGACATCAATCGGCAGCAGCCAGCGGCGCACCTTGCCGGCCGCTTTGAACGGCGCGGTCAGCGGCAGCGGACCGGTCTGAGCTGTCGTCCCCTTCGTCCGTCGTCGCGCCTTCCCCGAGCGAGCCACCCTACGCCCCATCACCCTTCCTGTACGTTCACGGTGTCCGGACACAGTATAGCACAGCGCCCAGCATCCCCAGATCG
>BEIC01000066.1 GCA_002898875.1 bacterium HR26 | reverse complement strand
GCGCGAGCATTCTGGATCGCGGCCTCGATCTTCTGCCGGTTGCGCACGATGCCAGGGTTGGCGAGGAGCCCGACGACTTTCCGGTCGTCGTAGCGTGCGACCACCTCGGGGTCGAAGGAGTCGAACGCGGCCGATAGGCCTCGCGCTTCGCGAGGATGGTCAGCCAGCTCAACCCCTCCTGGGCGCCCTCCAGGACGAGCATTTCGAACAGGGTACGGTCGTCGTGGACCGGGACACCCCATTCCTGATCGTGGTAGGCGATGGAGAGCGGAGTGTTAGCCCAAGCGCAGCGAATCACCTCTCCTGGGTCCACGCTCATCCCCTTTCCTCTCTCCTGGCGCCCTCGCGCTTGCCGCGAGACTGAAGCCTACCTCAGCCGATTACGAGCTTCACTGGAACTCCCCCCGCAGCCGGAGAAGGCGTCCGATGCCATACTTGATCACGCGGTGCCGGCCGCCCCACTCGGGATCGGAGAAGACGCTGGATGCGCATTGTCTCGCTCCTGCCCAGCCTGACCGAGATCTGCTGCGCTCTGGGCCTGGTCGACGAGCTGGTCGCGGTGACCCACGAGTGCGACTACCCACCGCCGGTGCGCGCCAAGCCGAGGATCACGCGCAGCGTCCTGCCACCCGGCCTGAGCCAGGCCGAGATCGATCGCGCCGTCCGTGAGCTCGTCCAATCTGGCCGGCCGCTCTACCAGCTCGACACCGAGCGCCTGGCCCAGCTCCGCCCTCACCTGATCCTCACCCAGGCTCTCTGCCCCGTCTGCGCCGTCTCCTACGAGGACGTGGCACAGATCGCGAGCGCTCTTCCCCAGCGCCCCGAAGTCCTCTCGGTCGAGCCCCACACGCTGCGCGAAGTGCTCGACTCGATCCTGCTCGTCGGCGAGCATACCGGCCGGCGCACCACCGCTGCCGCGGTCGTCGCCAGCCTGGAGCACCGGATCGATCGGGTGCGGCAGCGGCTGGAGGAGGTCGAGCGGGCTCCCAGCGTGGTCTGCCTTGAATGGCTCGATCCGCCGATGGTCGGTGGACACTGGGTGCCGGAGATGGTCAGGCTCGCCGGGGGACGTGACCTGCTCGGGCAGCCGGGCGCTCCGTCGTTCACGGTGACCTGGGAGGACATCCTGGCCGCCTCGCCTGAGGTACTGGTGCTGATGCCGTGCGGCTACGATCTCGCCGGCACCCGCGCGGTGGCGACCGACTTGAGCCGGGTGCCCGGCCTGGCGGACACCCCGGCGGTGGCGAACGGCCGGGTCTACGCCGTCGATGCCTCCAGCTACTTCAGCCGACCGGGGCCGCGGCTGGTGATCGGGCTGGAGCTCCTGGCTGGCATCCTCCACCCGGCCGCGTTCGCCCGCTTTGGCCCGCCGGAGAGCGTGGCCCTGGTCCGCTTCGCCGCGCCGGAGCCGGTAGGATGAGCTGGGGCAGGCAGCGCTCCGGCTCGGTAGTGCTGGCGCTGGCGAGCGCCCTGGGCGCGCTCGCTTTCCTGTACCCGTTTATCCTGCCGCTCGTCGATCAGCCGGTCGACGAGCGTGGCCGGAGCGTCGTGGTCCCTTTGCTGTTCGCCGCGCTGGCCGCCGCGTGCCTGCTGGTCCTTCTCTTCGAGCTGCAGGGTCGGGCGCTGGGCCCTTCGCGCTCGCGCCTCGTCGCGCTGCTCGGCGTGCTGGTAGCCTTCGACGCCGCGCTGCGGCTGATCCCCAGCCTGCTCGGCGCCTCGCCGATCTTCCTGCTGATCATCTTAGCCGGCTACTGCTACGGGGCCGAGTTCGGCTTCCTGATGGGCTCGCTCACGCTGCTGCTCTCGGCCCTGATCACCGGTGGGGTCGGCCCTTGGCTCCCCTACCAGATGCTGGCGGCCGGCTGGGTCGGGATGACCGCCGGCTGGCTGCCGCGCCTCCGCGGCCGGTGGGAGCTGGCGCTGCTCGTGGCCTTCGGAGCCGGCTGGGGCTTTCTCTTCGGCGCCCTGATGAACCTCTGGTTCTGGCCCTTCGCGGCGCCGGGGCTCGAGCAGCCGATCGGGCTCTACTGGCATCCGGGCATGTCGCTCGGCGAGACCGTGCGGACGTACGCGCGCTTCTATCTTGCCACCTCGCTGGCCTTCGACGGGACGCGCGCGCTGGGCAACGCCGTGCTCGTTCTCTTCCTGGGCCGCCCGGTGATCGCCGTGCTCGACCGCTACCGCGAGCGCTTCACCTGGCAGCCGTGGGTCCCTCTGGACCCGCCGGCCCTCCAGGCGCCAGAGCACGAGCGGCCAAGGAGCGCCGGCTGACCGCCGAACGACTCAGACCACTCCTGTCTCGCGCAGCCTGGCGATCTCAGCCGGGCCGTAGCCCAGCTCGGTCAGCACCTCCTCGGTGTGCTCGCCGAGCAGCGGCGGATGGCGCCGGATCACGGCCGGCGACGCAGAGAAGCGGTAGGGGAAGCCGAGCTGGTCCACCTCGCCGAGCGCCGGGTGGGGCACACGCTGGCGCAGCTCGAGGTGCTGCACCTGGGGATCGGCAAAGACCTCGGGCACGGTGTAGATCGGCCCGCAGGGCACTTCGGCCGCGTCGAGCAGCGCGACGACCTCGGCCGTCCGGTAGTTCTTCAGCGCGGCTTCGATCGACTCGACGAGCGCCGGCAGGTTAGTGATCCGGCCGGCATTGGTCTGGAAGCGCGGGTCCTCAAGCAGGTGCTCGAGGCCCAGCGCCCGGCAGAGGCGAGCGAAGATGGCATCATTGCCGGCCGCGATGTTGACGTAGCCGTCGGCGGTGCGGAACGTCTGGTACGGCGCGACGATTGGGTGGGCATTGCCGGTGCGTTTCGGCGTCTCGCCGGTCGCAAAGTAGATCCCGGCCTGATACGTCAGCAGCGCCACCTGCCCGCCGAGCATCGAGGTATCGATGTACTGGCCCTCCCCGGTGCGCTCGCGATGGAACAGGGCAGCCACGATCGCGTAGGCGGCGAACATCCCGGCCGCGATGTCGGCGATCGGGACACCGAAGCGCGTCGGCTCGCCGTCCGGGAAGCCAGTCACGCTCATCAGGCCGGACATACCCTGGACGATCTGGTCATAAGCCGTGCGGTCCTTGCCTGGCCCGGTCTGGCCGAAGCCGGAGATCGAGCAGTAAACGACCTGGGGACGCCGGCTACGCACCGCCGCGTAGCCGAAGCCCAGCCGCTCGACCGTGCCCGGGCTGAAGTTCTCGACCAGGACGTCGGCCCGCTCGATGAGCCGCCAGAGGATTTCCTGGCCGGCCGGGTGCTTGAGATCCAGCGTGAGGCTGCGCTTATTACGGTTGACGCAGAGATAGTAGGCGCTGACGCCATCGATGAACGGCGGTCCCCAGGAGCGGGTGTCGTCGCCGGTGCCCGGGCGCTCGATCTTAACGACATCGGCGCCCAGGTCGCCCAGCAGCATGGTGCAGTACGGCCCCGCCATGACCCGTGTGAGATCGACGACCCGAATCCCGGCAAGTGCCTGCGTGCTCATCGCCTCTCCTCACCTCGCTCATCCCGTGCCGAGGTCGGCATGCCAGCTCGCCAGGCGTACTCTGCCACAGCCGACGGGCACGCGGCGAGACTAAGGAGATCTGACTGGACTCTACGATCGGGAAACGCAGCGCGAGGCCGTGACTCGGCCAGGTCTCGTGCCGAGCCGGAGAGATGTTTGGCGCGCAGACCAGGCCAGTGCGACGCAGCCCGGCAGAGGTCTCAGACGCGCTGGTCGGTGGGGCGCGGGACGAGGCCGTGCGAGATCGCGTAGATCACCGCCTGAGTGCGGTCGCGGACCCCGAGCTTCTGGAACAGCGCGGACAGGTTGTTCTTGACCGTGCTCTCGGCCAGTTGGAGCTGATCGGCGATCTGCTTGTTGTTGTAGCCCTGTGCGAGCAGCCGGAGCATGGTCAGCTCGCGCTCGCTCAGCTGCTGCTGGGTCCGGGAGGGCGCCTTCGTCAGCAGTCGCTGGTACTCGCGCATGAGGACGGGCGCCAGCGCCGGGTCGATGCTCGCCCCGCCTTCGGCTGCCACGCGGATCGCACGCAGCAGCTCGTCCGGCTTGCTGCTCTTCACCAAGTAGCTCTTGGCGCCGGCGCGGATGGCGTGGATCACGTACTCGTCGTCCTGGTACATCGTCAGCATGATCACGTGGGTGTTCGGATGGTGACGGACGATATACTCGGTGGCGCGAATCCCGTCCAATCCCGGCATGCTGATATCCATCAGCACCACATCGGGGTTGAGCGCCTTCACCCGCTCAATCGCCTCCTGGCCATTGGCAGCTTCGCCGACCACCTCGATACCATCGTCGGTCTCGATGAGCTGGCGCAGCCCCTCGCGGAACAGATCGTGGTCATCAACGATGAGGACACGGATCGGTCGGCTCGTCACCACAGCGGCTCCACTCCTGCTTAACGCTGGGTCGATACGAGGCGTCGTCCTTGGTCTCTCTGCTCCCTCCATTGTACGGGCCGGATGCCGAACCGGTCGCACCTCTCGAATAGCTAGCCCAGCAAGGCACGCGCGCTCAATCCCCCAGGAGTCCTAGACCACGGTACCGCGCTGAGCCGGGTACGCCGGTACCGCCCTGCGCAGCCGGTTCACATCGTAGGCAGTGCGAGACCGCTTCCCTGCCTGGCGCGGGCGCTCGCATGGTCAGGGATCGCCCGGCCTGGGCAACACGATCTGCATCACCGCGCCGCCCTGAGGCAACCCAGCAAACCGCACCGCCCCGCCGGCCAGCGCGATCCGCTCGCGCAGCGCCAGCAGGCTCAGGTCGCCTGGCCGCTTCTCTTCACCTTCCGCCGGCTCCCGCTGCACGCCGTAATCCTTGCCATCGTCCGCGATCGTCACCACCACCGTCCCGTCCGGCCGCTGGCGGATCCGTACCAGCGCCCGGGTGATCCCGGCCTTCAACCGCACCGTGTCGATCGCCTCTTGCACGACGCGATAGATCGTCGTCTCCAGCTCGGGCGGCAAGCGCTCCGGCAGCTCGGCGTCGAGCGCAGCCTCGACCTTGGCCTGCTGCTTGAGATGGAGCAGGTACTCCCGCAGCGCCGCCTCCAGCCCCAAGTGATCCAGCGTCGCCGGGCGCAGCCGGAACACGATCTCCCGGAGCTCGGCAACCAGCTGCGCCAGGAGATCGCGGATGTGATGGAGTTCGGCAACGGTGGTCTCGATCGGCTGCTGATCGGCCCGGCGTGCCGTCAGCTCGATGCGGTAGAGACAGCTCGCCAGCCCCTGCAGTGTCGCATTGTGCACCGCATCGACCAGCCGCTTGCGCTCCGCCTCCTGGCGGGCTAGCAACTGGCCCAGCAGCGACGCCCGGCGCTCGCCGGCCTCACGGGCCATCCGGAGTTGCTGCAACCGAGCGATCGCTTGCGCTGCCCAGCCCGCCGCCTCGACCGCCAGCTCCTCATCTGATGGCCGGTAGGCGTCGGCCACTGAGCTCTGCAACGCGAGCACTCCCACAACCCGACCGTTCGCCATCGCTGGTACGATCAGCGCTGACTGCCCGGGCGGCAGGCCGAGCGCCGATGGGAGCCAGCGAGCCGGATCGGGCGCCTCGCGCTGGGTAAGGCGAACAGGTGCTTGGATACGCAGTGCCCGGCTGGCAGCATCGTCTCTCAGGCTTGTCGTCACCGGCCCCAGCGGCTGACCGGACGACCACCCAAACCAGGCCAGGCTCCTCTGGCCGTCCACCAGCACGCCGAGGCAACAAGTAGAAGTATCGAGGGAGGACCGGAGGTATTCGCAGATGTGGCGGGTAACCGCGACCTCATCCTCGGCTTTGGCCAGGTCACGAGCGAGCCTTTCGATCAGCCGCAACCGGTCGATTTCCCGGTGCAGCTCCTCCGCCTTCGCCGCGAGCGCCAGCGCCGGGCTACTCGCTCGCGCTAGCTCCGCGAGTGCGACGGCATCGTACTGGTCGAACTCGACACCGGCCCGCGTGGCCAGCACGACGAGGGCACCCCGCAACCGCCCCTGCGGGTCGCGCAGGGGAGCGAGCATGGCTGCCCGCGCGCCGAGCTGTTGCACCAGCGCCGGCCCGAGCTTCTGCGTCGCTTCCTGGCTCAGGACGATCACCGGCTCCGTCTGCTGAGCTACGAGCTGCAGCGCCGGGACGACGGCCGGCTGGAACGAGATCGACTTCAGCATCTCGATCAGATACGGCGCGCCGCCGGCCACACCCACCGGCACGAAGCTGCCCTCTTCAGGCTGCCAGCGCAAGCTCAGGACCAGATCTGCCGAAGTGAGGGCACGCGCCGCCTCCCCGAACCGCGCCAGCGTCTGATCCAGGTTGCCGGCCGAGTCGATCGCCTCGACCACGGCAGCGCGAGCCTGGAGCGCTCTCACCTGGCGCTCGTCCTCAGGCCCAGCCGGGGGGAGCAGCACCCCAGCGAGCAGGTAGGCGATGAGCGGAGCAATCGCTCGCTTCTCGAGCGTGAACGGCAGGTCAACGCGCCGGCCGAGCTCCAGCCGCCCGACCACCACCCCGCGCACGCAGAGCGGCAGTACCAGCACATGCTTGACTCCCAGCTCGGCTAGCTCGTTCGCGTCGGTTCGCCCAAGATAGGCCCCCGGCAGGTCACCGGCGAGGTCGACCATCGCGAAGGTGCCCGGCGCCACCTCGCCGAACCCCGGCGGTGCCGGCACGACCGCTCCCCGCAGGCCGGCCAACTGCTCCGGCGTAACCCCGGCGACGGTCTCGGTGAGCAGGCTCTGCTGGTCGCGCAGGAAGCGACGAACGACGACCAGGTCAGCCTCCATCGCCTGCCTGGCCTGCTCGGCCAGCTTTTCCAGAAGCTCGGCTGTGGAGTCTCCTGCCTGCAGGAGCTGGGCCATCGTCTCCAGGGCGGGGAGCAGGCCTCTGCGCCGCTCGCTCGTCGGCTGCGGTTCCGCCGCCTCGGCCGGTGCCCGCCGGTGCAACCAGCCCCTACCTCCTGGCTGGCGGGTCGATGAGGCATCCATCTCCGTCGACCGCTCCGGGCTTCGAGGTCACGTCCACTCCAGGAAGACTATCGACGATCGCACGTATGCCGGCAACCGGCCAGAAGTCCTGTATGCTGAGCCGGAGAAACCCGGTACGGGGTAGAATCGCTATCCGGCAACCAGCCGGCACGGCGACCCGAGGGACGCGATGGTTCGTCTAACATTCCTGGGAACCGGCACCTCCAACGGCATCCCGGTGATCGGCTGCGAGTGCCCGGTCTGCGCGTCCGATGACCCGCGGGATCGGCGCACGCGCAGCTCGGCGGTCGTCCACCTCACCGGGCACAATATCCTGATCGACACCGCCCCCGAGCTCCGGCTGCAGGCGCTCGCGACCGGCCTCACGCGGGTTGACGCCGTCCTCTTCACGCATGCCCATGCGGACCACGTCGGCGGGTTCGACGACCTGCGCCAGTTCAATTACCTGGCCCAGTCGCACCTGCCGGTCTACGCCGACCCTGAGACGGCGACGGAGCTACGGGCTCGCTTCGGCTACGCCTTCGTCGATCAATTCCCATTTTACGGCGGCAAGCCCGATCTGTGGCTCTATGAGATCACCGGGCCCTTTCGCCTCTTTGGCCAGGAGATCGTCCCGATCCCGGTGCGCCACGGCCGCTGGACCGTGCTCGGGTTTCGCTTCGGCCCGCTCGCCTACGTCACCGATGCCAAGGAGATCCCGCCTGAATCGCTCGAACTCCTGGCCGGGGTCGATGTGCTGGTGCTCAATGCCCTGCGCGAGCGGCCACATCCCACGCACCTGAGCCTGGCCGAAGCGCTGGCGATCGTCGAGCGGATCCGGCCGCAGCGTGCCTACTTCACCCACATCAGCCATGAAGTGGCCCACGCCGCCACGAGCGCGCGCTTGCCGCAGGGGGTCGAGCTCGCCTACGATGGGTTGACCATCTGTGCCGGCAAGGCCAGCACCCGCTGATCCACCCGCGCCGCCCAGTAAGCGGGGTGCTGCTGCCGGCGATGAGCGACAAGAGGAGCCTTCGATGACAGTCTCGCGCCAGAGAGGATCACGCCTGCACTTCGCACCACGCCGGCAGGCCGGGCCGACACTGCTCGGCCTGCTGCTGGCCCTGTCCCTGTTGCCGGCGACGCCAGCGGAGCCGGCGGGAGCGCAGGAGCAGCCATTCGCCAGCACCGCCTTCGCCCGGCGCTGGGAGCCGACCGATCGGCCGGTTCTGCTCGGCCTCGTCGCGCGGACATGGTTCTGGGGCCCGTCCGCGTTCACCCCGGCACTGCACGAGCGGTATCGAGAGTCACCCGAGCACGCGCGGCTCGTCCAGTACTTCGATAAGGGCCGGATGGAGATCACCGATCCTGCTGGCGATCCGAACAACCTCTGGTATGTCACCGGCGGCCTGCTCACCCGCGAGCTGGTCAGCGGCCGAATTCAGGTCGGCGATAACGAGTTCCTCGACACTGGGGGCGGTGCGTCGATCCCGGTCGCCGGCGACCCGGACAACACGTTCCCCACCTACGCCGACCTCGGCCGGCTGGTCGACCAGTCGCAACCCGACCGGACCAGCGAGTTCGCCACGGCCGCGCTCGCGCCGGAGGGTCTGGGAGCCCGGCCCGAGGCCGCCGGGGACCCGAATGCCCAGTTCGTCCAGTACGTGCAGTACCTCGGCCCGCTGGGCCAGACGGTAGGCTATAACATCCCTCGCGCGTTCTGGGACTTCATGACCCAGAGCGGCCCGGCCTGGCAGGATGGCCAGCTTCAGCCGGCCGACCCGCTCTTCGACTGGGTCTTCGTGCTCGGCTATCCGATCGCCGACCCGTTCTGGGCTCAGGTCCGGCTCAACGGGACGCCGACTTGGGTGCTGATCCAGCCGTTCGAGCGCCGGCTGCTGACCTATACCCCGTCGAACCCGCCCGGCTGGCAGGTCGAGATGGGCAATATCGGCCTGCACTACTACCGCTGGCGTTACCGCTATACCCCGCCGACCGCATTGGGCGACGGCGCGAGCTACTACGGGCTCAAGCCGGGCACCCGCTGGGTCTACGGCACCAGCCTGGGCAGCGACGAGGTCTGGGAAACCGGACAGCCGACCGAGGGCTTTGTCGCCGGCTCGACGTTGATCCCGCGCCGGGAACGTGGCCCTATCGGCACACGCATCACCTACTGGGGCATTACCGACGACGGGGTCTTCCTCTACGGTAGCGACGAGCTCGACCGGGACGGGAGCGTGACCGAGACAGTCCTTCTCTGGCCACCTGTCCGGTTGCTGGCCGCCGCCAATCTGAACGAGGGGGCAGCATGGTCGACCGAGAGCACGGTGCTCTCGACTCGGTCCCCGTCCCGGCGTGTGACGATCGAGGTGATGGTACGGGAAGCGCAGCTCGTCAGCACCACCTATGGCATTGTCCCGGCCTGGCAGATCATCGTGACCGAGCGAGGCGATTCGGGGGGTAACGCCGACACCGCTGTGGTCTGGTTCAGCCCGGGTCTCGGCATCGCGCAGTGGATCGGCGATGGGTACGCCGCTCAGCTCAAGTCGGTCTCGGCGGTACAGCAGTGAGGGAGACGGTGAAACTTCCGTCCATCTCCGGCCGTTTACCTATATGGGTAGGGAGGCGATCGCGGGAACGCTTCGTCCGGCTGGCAAGCGCGAGCAATTCCAGATTCCTGGTGAACGAGGCCTGCCTGGCTCCTAGATTGAGTGTCTGCTTTTTGACCCTTTAGACAGCAGTAGGAAGGGAAGCAGGACCATGAGATTCCTTCGGCGGTGGGGTCTGGTGATCGCCGTGCTCGCACTCGCCCTCGGGGCATCGGGGATTCACGTCCACCGTCCTGCCGCCGCAGCCCCCTGGATGGCCCTGAAGCTCTACTTCCCAGAGACTGGCCATCATCTCAGCGGCGAGTTTCTGCAAGCCTGGATAACGCGAGGCGGCCTGATGACCTTCGGCTACCCGATCAGCGAACCGTTCACGCAGGACGGCCTCGTCGTCCAGTACTTCGAGCGGGCACGCCTCGAGCACCACCCCGAATACGCCGGCACGCCGTACGAGGTGCTGCCAACTCTGCTGGGCAACTGGATTACGGAGGAGCGCCGGAACGAGCCTGCCTTCCGCCCTCTGCCCCCAGAGGCTGCCGAGTGGGTCAAGGACGATCCGGACCGCGTGTTCTTCCCCGAGACCGGCCACACGCTGGCCTACGGCTTCAAGCGTTACTGGGAGCAGCACGGCGGGCTCTACGCGTTCGGCTACCCGATCTCGGAGGAGTTCAGCGAAGTCAACCCCGACACCGGCCAGGTCTACACCGTGCAGTACTTCGAGCGGGCGCGCTTCGAGTACCACCCCGAATACGCCGGCACGGAGTATGAAGTGCTGCTCGGCCGGCTGGGCGTTCAGTATGCCCAGGCCCGGCGGGTGGACACCGCATCCGTAGCGCAGGAGGCCGACGCGATGCCCGTCCCGCCGGGGCTAGTCGACCCGCGCTGGTCACGCGCGGTCAGTACCGACGACGGCGCGGTGTTCGGCGTAGTCACCGCCGATGAGCTCCTGATCCGCTCCGCCCCGCGCGCCGACGCGCCGGTCGTCGGCACCACCTGGCGCCGGCACCCGGTGGCCATCCGCGGCGTGGTGCAGGGCGAGGAGATGTACGGCACATCGATCTGGTACGAGCTGGGGCCGGAGCGATACGTCTCCTCCGCCTGGGTCGAGCCACTGGTGCCGCACACACCCCCGCAGATCTACGACGGCCACTGGGTGGATGTGAGCCTGAGCAGCTTCTACGCGGTCGCCTACGATGGGTATCGTCCGGTCTACGTCGCCATCATCACCGCCGGGCGCGACGGGAAGACGCCCACCGGCGTGTTCCAGATACTCTACCGCGTCCGTAACGAGACCATGGACGCGGCGACGGTCGGCATCCCGCGGGGCGCTCCGGGCTACTACTACCTGGAGAACGTGCAATTCACCCAGTACTTCAAGTACGGCGGCTACGCTATCCACGGCAACTACTGGACGCCGCCCTCCCAGTTCGGTGGGTTTACCAGCAACGGTTGCGTGGGCTTGCAGAACCCGGATGCCGAGTGGTTCTGGAACTTCCTGAACGTCGGCTCGGTGGTGAGCATCCACTATTAGCGTGGCCAGGCCGCCCCGCGTGCAGCACAGAGCGCTCTCGCCGGGGCGGCCAA
>BEIC01000065.1 GCA_002898875.1 bacterium HR26 | reverse complement strand
TGCCGCTCATCGTGCAGATCCACGGCGGGCCGACAAGCCTGTGGTCGAACGAGTTCCTCGGCTCCTGGCACGACTGGGCACAGCCGCTGGCCAGCCTCGGCTGCGCCGTCCTGCTCCCCAACCCGCGGGGCAGTACCGGGCGTGGATCGGCCTGGGCCAACGCCATCTTCGGCGACGTCGCCGGTGGCGAGTTCCGCGATTTGATGGCCGGCGTCGACGCCATGGTCGTGCGTGGCATCGCCGATCCGGAACGTCTCGGTGTGTGTGGCTGGAGCTGGGGTGGCTACATGACGGCCTGGACGATTACCCAGACTGACCGCTTCAAGGCGGCGGTAATGGGCGCCGGCCTCTGCAACTTGATCAGCGACAACAGCCTGGGCGACATCCCGAGCGCGAACCTCTCATACTTCGAGCGCTCGCCCTACGAGGACCCGGAACCGTACTGGGAACGCTCGCCGATCCGCTACGTCCGCAACGTCCGCACGCCGCTCTTGATCATCCACGGCGAGGACGACCGGCGCGTCGCCGTCAGCGAGAGCATCCAGATGTACCAGGCGTTGCGGGCGCTCGGCGTCGAGTGCCAGCTCGTCACCTATCCGCGCGAGGGGCACAGCTTCGAGGAGCGCAACCACCAGCGTGATCTGCTCGAGCGTATCCTCGGCTGGTTCAGCCGGCACCTCGGCCTTTAGGTGGTCACGCAAGCGGGTGTCTCCTGGCAGCGCCGCGTCACCGCTCGATGCCATCGCACAATTAGCCCAGCAGCTCGCCGACGCTGATTTCCAGCTCCGGGAAGCTCTGGGGACTCACCGTCTCGCCCGGGGTCGCGACTCGAACCTCCTGGTAGCCCGCGGGTGAGGGACCCCGGTAAACGGTTACCCGCTGCTGCACCAGGTTCACCAGCCAGACTTCGGCCACGCCCGCGCGACTATAGAGTGGCACCTTGATTTCCTGGTCATACTCCACCGAGCTGTCAGCGATTTCGACGAGCAGCAGGACGTCCTCAGGGCCCGGCAACTGCTGCGCGTAGAAGTCCTCGCGAAAGCGTAGCAACGCGATGTCCGGCTGGGGCTCTGAGTACTCATCGAGCGCTATCGGATTTCGAACCCAGACGATCGCCTGGCCGTGAAGGCGAGCGAGGAGTGCCGTAAGCCGCGCCACGCACGCCGAGTACCGGCTACCGATCGGGCTCATCTCGATGATCTCCCCCTCGATGAGCTCCACCCGGTCGTCTTCACCCAAGATGCCCGCCTCCACCATCCGGTGGTACTCCGAGACGGTGAACCGGCGTCTGAGCACGTGCACGGTCATGTGGCACCTCCTGGCATCGCATTGTGGCTGTTCGGCCATACCGGCCCGCGTAGCGCTTCAAGGGGCGGAGAGAGCATGTCAGCAATCTGATCTTGAAGACGTTCTCGCGCGCCGGGTATATCCCACCGGCGAGCTTTTCCCTCCCTATGGAGGAAATGATCCTCCATTCGGGTGGGGTGGATGCCCGCCCTGGTAGGGTTCTGTCGCAGCCCACATCCGAGTAGACTTGTGTGTAGAGCGATAACGCACAGTAGCCGAAGAGATCGGATCGTTGACGTCTGCTGCGCTCGTCGCGCTGTTCCCAGGTGGTCCTCTCAAGATCACCGGCAGGCCGAGGAGGAGGTCAGAGCTATGATCCCTGGGCCGTTCAGCTATCGCAAGGCAGCGTCACTCGAGGAAGCCATCGCGCTGCTCCAGCAGTACGGCGGTGAGGCCAAGGTGCTCAGCGGCGGCCAGAGCCTCATCCCGATGATGAAGTTCCGCCTCGCCGAGCCCGCCGTCATCGTCGACATCAACCGCATCCCGGGCCTCGACGCCATTGAGGAGCGCAACGGCATCCTCGCCATCGGCGGGCTCGTGCGCGAGGTCGCTCTCGAGCGCTCGCCGCTCATTCGCCAGCGGTACCCGATCATCGCCGACACCGCAGAGGTCGTCGCCGACCCGCTGGTCCGCAACCTGGCCACCATCGGCGGCAACCTAGCCCACGGCGACCCGGCCAACGACCACCCGGCAACCATGCTGGCGCTCCGGGCCGAGGTCGTCGCGCGTGGACCCGGCGGCGAGCGAGTCATCCCGATCGACGACTTCTTCGTCGACACCTTCACCACCGCTCTGGCCCCGGATGAGATCCTCACCGAGATCCGCATTCCCGCTCCGCCGCCACGGTCCGGCGGGGCCTACATGAAGTTCGAGCGCAAGGTCGGCGACTACGCGGTCGCGGCTGCGGCTGCTTTCCTGGTGCTCGACGAGGCCGGGAAGATCGCCCGTGCCGGCATTGGGCTCACCAACGTGTACTACAAGCCGATACGCGCCGAGGCCGCCGAGAACGCGCTCGTTGGCCAAGTTCCGTCTGACGGGCTCTTCCGCACGGCTGCCGAGCTGGCCGCTCAGGCGACCGACCCCACCACTGACCTGCGCGGGCCAGCCGAGTACAAGCGCGCGGTCGCCCGCACCATGACGCTCCGTGCCCTCAAGGCAGCGCTGAGCCGGGCACAGGTAGCGTAGCCGACGAAGGGAGAAGGCCCGATGGAGAGAGTCCCGATCCAGCTCACGGTCAACGGCCAGCTCTACCAAGCCGAAGTGGAGCCGCGGATGCTGCTGGTCCACTTCATCCGCGACGTGCTCAACCTCACCGGCACCCACATCGGCTGCGACACGACCAGTTGCGGCGCCTGCACGGTCCTCTGGGACGGCCGCCCGGTGAAGTCTTGCACCGTCTTCGCCGTGCAGGCCGACGGCGGCGAGATCCTGACGGTCGAAGGGCTCGAGCGCGACGGCCAGCTCCACCCGGTACAGGAGGGTTTCTGGGAGGAGCATGGCCTCCAGTGCGGCTTCTGCACGCCCGGGATGATGATGACCGCCGTGGCACTGCTCCAGGAGAATCCGGATCCCAGCGAGGAGGAGATCCGCAAGGCGATCGCCGGGAACCTGTGTCGCTGCACCGGCTACGTCAACATCGTCAAGGCTATCCAGTACGCGGCGCGCAAGATGCGCGAGACTGCGCCGGCTGCCGCCGGCATCGCGGGAGGAGAGTAAGCCCATGACAACCACGCCGATCCGTGGCCTCGGCCACCCGGTCAAGCGCAAGGAGGATCCCCGCTTCATCCGGGGTAAGGGCACCTACGTCGACGACATCAAGCTCCCCGGCATGCTCTTCCTCGACATCGTCCGCAGTCCCTACGCGCATGCCCGCATCAAGCGGATCGACCCGTCCAAGGCGCTCGCCATGCCCGGCGTCGTCGACGTCATCACCGGCGCCGAGCTGGAGAAGGCCGGGCTCGCCTGGATGCCGACGCTGATGAGCGACCGCCAGATGGTGCTGCCGACCGATCGGGTCGTCTACTATGCCCAGGAGGTGGCGGCGGTCGTCGCCACCGATCGCTACACCGCGGCTGATGCGGTGCTGGCCGTCGAGGTCGAGTACGAGCCGCTGACGCCGGTGCTGGACCCGTTCAAGGCGCTGGAGCCCGGCGCGCCGCTGGTGCGGCCGGACCGCGAGCAGAAGACCAACCACATCTGGCACTGGGAGGCGGGCGACAAGGAGAAGACTGACCGCATCTTCCAGGAAGCTGAGGTGGTCGTCAGCCAGGACCTCTACATCCCGCGCATTCACGTCTGCTCGATCGAGACCTGTGGTTGCGTGGTCAACTACGATCGGGCGACTGACAAGCTGACGATCTGGATGACCTCGCAGGCGCCGCACGCGCACCGCACTGTCTTCTCGCTGGTGAGCGGTATCCCCGAGCACAAGATCCGGATCATCTCGCCGGACATTGGCGGTGGCTTCGGCGGCAAGGTACCGGTCTACCCCGGCTACGTCATCGCCACCTATGCCGCACTGAAGCTGGGCAAGCCGATCAAGTGGATCGAGGACCGCTCGGAGAACCTCCAGGCCGACTCGTTCGCCCGCGATTACCACATCCACGCCGAGCTGGCCGCCACGCGGGACGGCAGGATTCGGGCTATGCGCGTGCACACGGTCGCCGACCACGGCGCATTCGACGCTGCTGCGAACCCGTCGAAGTTCCCGGCTGGCCTCTTCAGCGTCTGTACCGGCTCCTACGATATGGAAGCCGCACACGTGGCCGTTGACGGCGTGTACACCAACAAGCCGCCTGGGGGCGTGGCCTACCGCTGCTCGTTCCGGGTCACTGAGGCAGTGCACACGATCGAGCGGATGGTGGATATCCTAGCCGACGAGCTGGGCATGGATCCGGCGGAGATCCGCTTTAAGAACTTCATCCGGCCGGAGCAGTTCCCCTACAAGTCGCCGACCGGATGGGAGTACGACAGCGGCAACTACCCGGCCACGCTGCAGAAGGCGCTCGACGCGATCGGCTACCAGGAGCTGCGCCGTGAGCAGGCCGAGCGACGCGCCCGCGGGGAGCTGATGGGCATCGGTATCTCGACCTTCACCGAGATCGTCGGCGCTGGCCCGTCGCACACCTTCGACATCCTCGGGATCAAGATGTTCGACAGCGCCGAGATCCGCGTCCACCCCACGGGCTCGGCCATCGTTCGCATCGGCGTGCAGACGCAGGGCCAGGGCCACGAGACGACCTTCGCCCAGATCGTGGCTGAGGAGCTGGGCCTGCCGGTGGAGAACATCATCGTCGAGCACGGCGACACCGACACCGCGCCCTACGGGCTCGGCACCTACGCCAGCCGCAGCACGCCGACCGCCGGCGCGGCCACTGCGGTGGCGGCCCGCAAGATCCGGGAGAAGGCTCGGCTCATCGCCGCGCACCTGCTCGAGGTGAGCCCGGATGACCTGGAGTGGCGCGACTACGCCTTCCGGGTGAAGGGCGCGCCGGACCGCTTCAAGACGATGCAGGAGATCGCCTTCGCCGCCTACACCAACTTCCCGCAGGGTCTGGAGGGTGGCCTGGAGGCGGTCTGCTACTACGACCCGCCCAATCTGACGTTCCCCTTCGGCGCCTACGTCTGCGTCGTCGATATCGACCGCGGCACCGGCCAGGTGAAGATCCGCGAGTTCCTGGCGGTAGACGACTGCGGTACCATCATCAACCCGATGATCGTCGAGGGGCAGATCCACGGCGGGTTGACCATGGGCATGGCGCCGGCGCTCTTCGAGGAGATCGTCTACGACGAGAACGGCACCATGCTCACCGGCACGTTCATGGATTACTTGCTGCCGACGGCGATGGAGACGCCGCACTGGAAGACCGACAAGACGGTGACGCCCTCGCCGCACCACCCGCTGGGCGCGAAGGGGGTAGGTGAGAGCCCGACCATCGGCGCGCCACCGGCTATCGTCAATGCGGTGGTCGACGCGCTCAGCCACTTAGGCGTGCGTCACATCGACATCCCGATCACGCCGGCTAAGCTCTACCAGATCCTGGTCGAGAAGGGGGTCGCTGAGTAGGGAGGATCATCGCGCGAGCAGAGGCCGTATATCTCGCACTCCTGCCCTGAGCAGGAGGAGTGACGCGATATCGCCAGAGAGGGCACGGCTGAGCCGCGGGTCGACAGAACAACTGCAGGTAGCTGGCATAATTGCCCCGGGGTGAGTCAACCGGAGCTTCCCTGACTCGCATTCGGGAGACGGCGCTATGGCGATCGACGATGAGGCCGGTAGGCCACGCGCTGCGAGCGGGCCTGTGCTCTCGCAGGACATCTTCGAGCGGGCAGCGGCGCTGAAGCAGGCCGGCCAGCCGTTTGTGCTGGCCACGGTGATCTGGAGCCAGCGGCCGACCTCGGCCAAGCCGGGTGCCAAGGGGATCATCACTGCCGATGGCGCGCTGTTCGGCTGGGTCGGCGGGAGCTGTGCCCAGCCGGCGGTGATCCGGGAGGCGCTCAAGACGCTGGCGGACGGGCGGTCGCGCATTCTCCGGCTCGACCCGGAAGGCCAATCGGTCGGCGACCGCCGCGACGTGGTGGTCGTCCCGATGACCTGCCACAGCGGTGGGGCGCTGGAGCTCTTCCTCGAGCCGTTCCTGCCACCGCTGCAGCTCGTCGTCTTCGGCGAGAGCCCGGTTGCCCAGGCGCTGATCCGGCTCGGACGCGCCATGGGCTACCGGGTCGTGGCGGTTCGGCCCGGCGTGGACGCGGAGCTGGTCGACGAGGCGGATCTGACGCTCTCGACGCTCGATATCGACGATCTGGTGCGGGGGCGGCAGACGGTCGCGGTGGTGGCGACCATGGGGATGTACGACGAGGAGGCGGTGGAGCGGGCGCTCCGGGCCGGGGCTGGGTTCGTGGCGCTCGTCGCCAGTCGCCGGCGCTTCGACGCGGTTAGGGCGGCGCTCGTGGCGTCAGGTCTCTCGCCCGATCTGCTCGCACGGGTCAAAGCTCCGGCTGGCCTGGACATCGGCGCTACTGCGCCGGAGGAGATTGCGGTCAGCATTCTGGCCGAGATCATCGCCCATAAGTCGGCGCTGCAGCCGCTCATCCCCGGGGCACCGCCGGTGGCTGAGCCTGACGAGCCGTCCACCGCGGTCGACCCGGTCTGCGGCATGACTGTAGAGATCGCAGGTGCCCGGCACACGGCTGAGTACCAGGGACGGCGCTACTACTTCTGCTGTCCAGCCTGCCGCAGGCATTTCCTCGCGAACCCCGCCGAGTACGTCCACACCGGTTCAGGAGTCTAGCGCTTGCTCCCGCATGACCGGTGGTAGTTGACGTCCCCGTGATTGTGACGGAGTGCACAAACGGGGCGGGACAGCGGAGTGTTTACCGCTGTCCCGACACAGGGGTGAAGAGGGGGAAACAAGAGGCATTTTGAGGTTGTCTCCGCCGACCCGAGAGGGGCAAGGGATGGATCGGCAGCTTGGGAACGAGCCAAGACCGCCTGGTTGCGTCCTCCGGCTTATCCCGTTACCCCGGATAGTCTAGGTAAGAAGCCCACGCCTGTCTGTCGGGAAAAGTTAGACATCTTGCCTGCGGATGCCGGGTACGACCGCGACCGCTGGCCCTGGAGTCTCTTTCCACCGTGATGCGAGCGGGTAAAGTAGTAATCGAAGTTGGGCTGCCGGATCAGGCAGCGCTCGGCCGGCACGCAGGCCAGCGGGCAGGAGCCGGAAGAGTAGGGAGGCAAGCGATGGAGCACCGGAAGCTGGATCCTTTAGGAGCACGTGCGACCCTGGTGACCCCCGAGGGGGAAGTCGCGTACTACCGCCTGGCGGCGATCGCCGATCGGATTCCCGCCGGGCTCGAGCGGCTTCCCTACACGGTGAAGGTGCTGCTGGAGAACGTGCTCCGGCACGCTGGGAGCCCTCCGTTCGGCCCGGACGATGTCGATCTGGTCGCCTCCTGGCGGCCTGGCCCGAAGGAGGGGCGGGAATTCCCCTTCCTCCCCGCGCGCGTGGTGCTCCAGGACTTTACCGGCGTGCCAGCCGTGGTCGATCTGGCGGCCATGCGTGCGGCGATGGCCAGGCTGGGCGGCGACCCGGCGAAGGTCAACCCGCTGGTCCCGGCCGACCTGGTGATCGACCACTCGGTCCAGGTCGACGTCTTCGGCACGAACATCGCCTTCCGGCGCAACGTGGAGCGCGAGTATGAGCGCAACCGCGAGCGGTACGCCCTGCTCCGCTGGGCCCAGCAGGCGTTTCGGAACTTCCGGGTAGTGCCTCCTGGCACCGGCATCGTGCACCAGGTCAACCTGGAGTACCTGGCCTCGGTCGTGACGGTGCGCGGTGTCGGGGAGACGCCGGTCGCATTCCCCGACACGCTCGTCGGCACCGACTCGCACACGACGATGATCAACGCGCTGGGTGTGCTGGGCTGGGGCGTCGGCGGCATCGAGGCCGAGGCGGTGCTGCTCGGCCAGCCGATCTACCTCCTGATGCCGGAGATCGTCGGGCTCCGTTTGGTGAACCAGCCACCGGGTGGTGTAACGGCGACAGATCTGGTGCTCACCGTCACCGAGCTCCTGCGCAAGGTCGGCGTGGTCGGCAAGTTCGTCGAGGTCTTCGGCCCGGGGCTCCGTTACCTCAGCCTGCCCGACCGTGCGACCATCTCCAACATGGCGCCGGAGATGGGCGCGACGGCCGTAATGTTCCCGATCGACGAGGAGACTTTAGGCTACCTGCGGCTTACCGGCCGCAGCGAGGCGCACGTGCGGCTCGTCGAGGTCTACGCCAAGGAGCAGGGACTCTTCCGCAGCGACGAGAGCGCGGAGCCGCTCTTCGACCAGGTGGTCGAGCTCGACCTATCGACGCTGGAGCCGAGCCTCGCCGGGCCGCGGCGGCCGCAGGATCGGGTACGGCTCTCCGAGGTGCGCGAGAGCCTGCGGGCGGCCTTCCCTGAGCAGTTCTCCGAGCCACAGCTGGCTAAGGAGGAGGAGCGCTTCGACTGGGAGGGCGGGACGGTCAACGAGGAAGAGGAGCCGAGCGCCCCGGTGGTGCCGGTCGATCCCCGACCGAAGGCCGTCGACGTGCGGCTGGATGGCCGGCACGTCGAGCTGCGCCATGGCTCGGTGGTGATCGCCGCTATCACGAGCTGTACCAATACCTCTAACCCCGAGGTGATGCTCGGCGCCGGCATCCTGGCCAAGAAGGCAGTCGAGCGAGGGCTAGACGTCAGTCCGGCAGTCAAGACGAGCCTGGCGCCCGGCTCCGGCGTGGTGACCGCCTACCTCGAGCGGGCGGGGTTACTCCCGTACCTGGAGGCGCTGCGCTTCCACCTGGTCGGCTACGGCTGCACCACTTGTATCGGCAACAGCGGGCCGCTGCCGACCCCGATCGCCCAGGCGGTGCAGGACCACGAGCTGGTCGTCGTCTCGGTGCTGAGCGGCAACCGCAACTTCGAGGGCCGCATCCACCCGCAGGTACGGGCCAGCTATCTCGCCTCGCCGCCGCTGGTGGTCGCCTACGCCATCGCAGGGCGAATGGACATCGACCTGACCACCGAGCCGGTCGGCTACGATCCCAACGGCGAGCCGGTCTACCTCTGGGAGATCTGGCCGACGCCGCAGGAGATCCGCGAGGCGATGGAGAAGGCGATCGGGCCGGAGCTCTTCATCGAGCGCTACCGCGACGTCTTCACCGGCGACGAGCGCTGGCGATCGTTGCCGGTACCGGAGGGCGATCTCTATACCTGGGATCCTGATTCGACCTACATCCAGGAGCCACCGTTCTTCAAGGATCTGCCGCTGGAGCCGCCGCCGCTGGCCGATATCAGGGGGGCCCGCGTGCTGGCGGTGCTGGGCGACTCGGTGACGACCGACCACATCTCCCCGGCCGGCTCGATCCCGGTCAGCAGCCCGGCCGGCCAGTACTTGATCGCTCGCGGAGTGGAGCCCAAGGACTTCAACAGCTACGGCGCGCGGCGAGGCAACCATGAGGTGATGGTCCGCGGCACATTCGCCAACATCCGTCTGCGAAACCGGCTGGCCGGCGGGCGCGAAGGCGGCTGGACAACCCATTTCCCGAGCGGCGAGATGGTAACCATCTACGAGGCCTCGACCCGCTACCAGGCAGAGGGCGTGCCGCTCCTGGTGCTGGCCGGCAAGGAGTACGGCAGCGGCAGCTCGCGCGACTGGGCTGCCAAGGGGCCGATGCTGCTCGGGGTACGGGCGACCATCGCCGAGAGCTACGAGCGGATCCACCGCAGCAACCTGGTGGGGATGGGTATCCTGCCGCTCCAGTTCCTGCCGGGTGAGAGTGCCGAGACGCTGGGGCTAACTGGGCAGGAGGTTTTCGACGTGCTGGGCATCGCTGATGGGCTGGAGCCGGGTGAGCTGCTCAGCGTGCGGGCCACCCGGCCGGACGGCTCGACCGTGGAGTTCCAGGCCATTGCGCGCGTGGATAGCCCGACGGAGGTGGAATACTACCGGCACGGCGGCATCCTGCAGTACGTGCTGCGGCGGCTGTTGCAGGAGGGCTAGGTTCGTAGTCAAAGGGATATGTCGCTACGACAGCCCACTCCGGCCAGGACCTGCCCGCCGCTGTCTGGCTCTCGCCACCGCCGAGCACCCGCTCGCCCCGGCAGCTGGCGCCGGGCGCAGCTACCCTGGCATCATCGAGGCCAGGAGGCCCGGCGGCCAGCTCGCTCGGAAGGATCGTGCGCATGGCCAGTCCGACCACCATCACCGCCCGGCTCGACAACGGTCTCACCCTGATCCTGCGGGAACTCCACCGGGTTCCGGTCGTGTCCTGCTGGGTCTGGTACCGCGTCGGCTCGCGCAACGAGCCGCCCGGCCTCACCGGTATCTCCCACTGGGTGGAGCACATGCTCTTCAAGGGCACGCCACGGTTCCCGCCCGGTAGCATCTTCCGCGAGGTCAACCGCTGGGGCGGTACCCTGAACGGCTTCACCTGGATCGACTACACTGCCTACTTCGAGACCCTGCCGAACACTGCCGTCCGGCTGGCGCTCGAGATCGAGTCCGACCGGATGCAGCACGCGGTCTTCGACCCCGCCGAGGTCGAGCGCGAGCGGACCGTCATCCTCTCGGAACGCGAAGGCAACGAGAACCAGCCTGCCTACTTCCTGCGCGAGGAGGTGCTGGCCGCTGCCTTCCGGGCACACCCCTACGGCCAGCCGGTGATCGGGCACCGGGACGATCTCCTAGCCATCACTCGCGAGGAGCTCTACCGGCACTACCGCACGTTCTACGCTCCCAACAACGCGACGCTGGTGCTGGTCGGCGACTTCGACGCCGAGCAGATGCTCCGGTCGGTCGAGGCTGCCTTCGGCGAGATCCCGGCCGGCCCCGAGCCACCGCCGGTGCGCGCCCGCGAGCCCGAGCAGTGGGGCGAGCGACGTGTGACCGTGCGTCGCCCGGCGCCGACGCCGGTACTGCTGATAGCCTGGCACGCTCCTCCCGCCAGCAGCCCCGACGCCCCAGCGCTGATCGTGCTCGACACCGTTCTCTCCGGCGCCAAGCCGGTCAGCTTCGGCGGCGGGGGTATGGGACGAAGCTCGCGACTCTACCGCGCGCTGGTCTCGAGCGGCCTGTGCAGTAGCGCCGCCTCCAGCTTCGCTCTCACCATCGACCCGTACCTGTTCACCGTCTCGGCCACGCTGACCCCGACGGCCGATCCCGGTCAGGTCGAAGCCATCGTCGAGCGCGAGCTGGCGCGGGTACGCGAGGAGCCGGTGCCGGAAGACGAGCTGGCGCGGGCCGTTCGCCAGCTCCGCGCGCAGTTCGCTCAGGCGCACGAGCAGGTCACCGCGCTGGGCTACTACCTGGGCATGCTGCGCACGGTTGCGCCGGAACGCGACCCGGACGCGCTGCTCGTCGAGCTCGAGGGCGTCACGCCGGACGAGCTGCTCCGGGTAGCCAACACCTACCTCGTACCGGAGCGGCGCACCGTCGGCTGGCT
>BEIC01000064.1 GCA_002898875.1 bacterium HR26 | reverse complement strand
GCCAGCGCCAGCACGCAGCTCCGCTTCATGGCTCCGGTCGGGTAGCGGCGGTCGATGAGCAGCGTCAGGGCTGCGAGCGCCCGCGCGCGATCCTCGTCGTTCCCGGTAGCCAGGCGCTCCAGCGCCGCCAGGAGCGCGGCGACGTCGCCGTAATCCCAGGCGGGCAGCCGCTCCCGCAGGCGAGCGAAGAACTGCTCGGGCGGCACGTCCAGGTCGATGCCGGGCGGAGCGCCCTTCTGGACGACGGCCGGCGCGCTCGGCCACGCGGTGAGCGGCCGCTTGCGCGGGTCCGGGGCGATGCGGCGCCCGAACTTGTCCGTGCAGGTGAGCGTCGCGCCGGCGCTCCCGTCGAGCTGCACGGTGAAGATGAACGCGCCGCCATCCGTGTGGCTGCCGCCGCGGGCGTTCCAGTACAGGTCGGCCCTGGGCCAGACGCGGGGGTCGTCCTGCGCGATGCTCTCCAGCGCAGCATCGATCGCTTGCTTCTCCGAGGCTGCCAAGCCGATCGAGAGCTCGCCCTGCTGGAGGGCGAAGACCTGCGGCCGCAGCATCGAGGTGTCAGTGATCCCGATCAGCCGGCAGGCCCGGCTCGCTGGGACCGACTGGGCGATCAGGAAGAACCACGGGCCGTCGGGCGAGCCGTGCATGTGGACGGTCTGGAGCATCCCGTAGATGCGCTGCCTCTCCGGCGGCAGCAGGGTGAAGTCGCGCTCGGTCGTGGGGGCCATCGCCTCGATCACGTACTCCAGCGGATATCCGTAGATCCGGTGGAGGAGGTCGAAGACCAGCACGGCCACTTCCGTGTCGGTCAGGAAGAGCGGGTAGATGTTGCGCTGGGCGAGGTAGGCGCAGATCGATGCGTAGTTCGCGAAGTCCCCGTTGTGGACGAGCGCGTCGTGCATCCCGAGGAAGGGGTGCGCGCCGCCCGGATGCCAGACCTTTCCCTTGGTCGGGTAGCGGTGGTGCCCGATCCAGACGTGGGCATGGAGATCCTCCAGCCGGTAGTAGCGCACGACGTCGTCGCCGTAGCCGACCAGCTTGAGGATCAGCAGATTCTTCCCGTGTGAGAGGACGAAAGCACGCTTCTCCCCGCTAGCGGCATACCAGGCACGGTTGAGCCGGTAGGTGTTCTGGTAGACGATCTCATTCTCCGCCGCCTCGGCGTGCCGCTCCGGGATGCCGTGCTCGCGCATGAAGGCCACGCGAACCTCGGGGCGAATACGGGCGAAGTAGCAGACCACCTCCGTCGGGGGGACCTCCAGGCCGGGCAAGGTGCGGAAGTCCGGCAGCGTGCGGAGCCGGTGAACGTGATCGACGAGGAAGACCGGCTCGATGAAGCCGGCTTCGACCTCGGGCCGAACCGACCGGTCGAGGTAGGCGACTGCCAGCAAATAGTCGGTCTGGAGCAGGCGGGGCGAAATCCCGAAGAAGGTCGGATCCAGCCCGGCGGCCGCGATCCCGCCGCCTTTGCCGTTGCCGCGGTTGCGCATCTGGATCAGGGCCTGGAGGAGGTGCTTCCCGGCCAGCGGCTGGCTCGTGGCGATGCCGATGACGCCGCAGCCGCCCTCGGCTTCAGCCTTGCGCAGTGGCACCCCTTGCCCGGCGACGAGCGACCGCCGCGAGGCGATCAGACGCTCAGCGAGCCTGACCTGATCCAACGACGTTTGCCCACTCATCGGAATCTCCCGGCTTGCGATAGACCAGCAGATCGATGCGGCCTCGCAGCTCGCGCACGCTGCGCAGCCCGAGACGCCGCAGGATGTCGCGGAGCTGCGCCTGGAAGGAGGCGTAGAGCCGGCTGAGCCGCTCGGCACCCCAGTCGGGGTCGACGAGCTGGGACAGCTCCGGGTCGGTCGTGGTCAACCCGAAGGGGCAGCCGCGCCCGCGCTCGCAGTTCCCGCAGCGCGTGCAGCCGAGCGCGACCAGCTCAGTCGTGCCCAGCACACAGCCGTCGGCACCAAGTGCGATAGCCTTGGCGATGTCGTAGGCCGTGCGGATGCCCCCGCTGGCCATGATCACCACCTCGTCGCGGATCCCCTCCTGCAGGAGGAAGCGATGGACTCGCGGTAGCGCGAGCTCGATCGGCATAGCGATGTTCTTCTTGGCGATCTCCGGCGCCGCCCCGGTGCCGCCGTAGCCGCCGTCGATGTGGATGATGTGGGCCCCGGCGTAGTAGCTGCCGACGGCCACCATGTCGATATCGGTCGGGGTTGAGACCTTGACAGAGATCAGCGCCTCGGGGTTGATCGTCCGCACCCAATCGATGTGCTTCTTGTGATCTTCGACTGAATAGACGCTGTGGAACGGAAAGGGAGAGAAGAGGCTGACCCAGGGCACGCTCTCCCGCATCCTGGCGACCGCCACGGTAGCCTTGTCGCCCAGGAGATGGCCGCCCAGGCCGGGCTTCGCTCCCTGCGCGTACTTGAACTCGATGATCGGCGCCCACTGGATCGTCTCCTCGCGCACGCCGAACATCCCGGTCGCGATCTGGGTGATCACGTGGTCGCGGTAGGGAACGAGCGACTCCGGGTAGCCGCCCTCGCCGGTCGAGGTAAAGGTGCGCCACTCCTTCGCCGCCTTGGCTCGAGCGAGCATGATCTGCTCGCTGACCGAGCCGAAGGACATCCCGCCGCCGTACCAGGGGATCGGGATCTCGACTGCCCGGTCGCCCGGTCGGCGATTCAGCGGGATCGACGTATCCACCGGCTCGCTCTCCGGGAGCTGCTGCTCGGGCGGCAGGAAGCGGAAGTCGAGTGCGTCGAAGCCGCCTCCTGACCGGCCGACCCGGTACTCCAGCCCGTTCGCCGGCGGGCGACCGGTCTCGGCCTGCAGCCAGGTGGCCAGGATCAACTCGGCGGGCCAGCGCTCGTCGCCCATGGCCGGCGGCAGCCCGAAGTCGAGCGTGGGCCAGCGGCGGTAACCCTGGTGCAGGGCCTCCTCATGCTTGCGGATAATCGACTGCTCGGACGCCCTACGCGTCAGCACGGTAGCCATCCACCTCCGCGAAGGCTTCGCGCTCCAGCTCGGCCTGGAACATGCAGCGACCCAGCTCGCCGCGCAGGCGCCGCACCTCGCGCAGCCCCATCGCGCCCAGCACCTCGAGCAACTGATCCCGCCAGGAGGCGGCCAGGTTCTTGAGACGCTGGATGCCCCAGGCCGGCTCGAGCCGCGGGAACGAGACGAGCGCGGTCTCCGGATTCCGGCACTCGCCGGCGAAGCGGGCCTGCAGCGCCACCCAGAGCGCCGTGTCGAGCGCGACGGCATCGAGGCCGCAGATGATCGCCTTGGGTACGTGCTCGGCCATCACGATCCCACCGCTCCCGATCAGCGTGACCTCCTCGCGCACGCCAGCGTCCACCAACCGCTGGTGCGCCTGCCGGATCAGATCCATGACGAATCGACCGTTGCGACGACCGTGGTAGTCCGCCGTCAGGTGCAGAACCCTGGCACCCTGCCGCACCAGGTCCAGGACATCGCTGTCCATCGGCACGCGGGCGCAGAGGATGCTCTCGGGGAAGCGACGCTCCAGCTCGGCGAGGCGCTCTCGATCCCAGCCCTCGATCGCGATCATGCGAGGGGACCAGGCTAGCTGTACCAACCAGCGCCAGGTCTCCTCCTCCACGACCGGGACGACGTGTGGTCCAGCCAGGTCGAATCGGACGACCAGATCCACCGGCACCATCGCCAGGGTCTCGATCTCCTGCGCCGCCCGCACCAGGATCTCCAGGAGCAGGCGCGGCCGGGCGCTCCGCGGCGGGCGGTCGAACAGGAACGGCACCTGGATCGTGATGACCTTCGGCACCGTCCCGACCGGCTCCCCCCGCTCATCGAACGCCAGCAGTGCCGGCTTCTCGCCGATGTCCACCGCCGTCGAGATGAACTCCCGGCCATGGATGCCGTCCCGGGTCGGCCGGACGATCTCCGACATGTCGGTCCACATGCCATCCCAGCCGGCTCCGCCGAAGGGGCCGCGATAGCCTGCCCCACGCACGGGGACATGGCCGGTGCGGGCCTCGTAGAGCAGGGTATCGACGTGCGCGGGCTTCAGGTAGGAATCGCCGAGGCGCTCCCGCTCCGGGTTCGGGTAAATCTGGACTACGTCCGGGTACTGGACGGTGCAGCGCAGGCAACCGACGCAGAGCTCCTCCTTTGGGGCCAGCCCGCCGATCGGCCGGGAGAACACACCGTAGACGCACGGACGGCTCAACACTACCGGCAGGTCGCCTCGGTAGCGGACGAGTTCCTCGAGGACGAGCCCGATCAGTCGATGCTTCTTGACCTCGACCCGGAAGCGGGGAGGGAGGCGCACAAGATCCGGCGCAGGGCGGATCTCGATACGGTAGCGGCGGTAGCTGAGCCGGCCGGCGGTGACCACTGCTGACTCCAGGAAGGTCGACGGACGATGGGTGCAAGCATGAAGCGACGATGTTGACCGGAGTCACCCGCTTTGACCGCTGGGCTCGATAAGCCGGCGGAGCATCTCCCCACAGGCGGGCACCGCCCTCTACCGCTTCAGCGCTGGCCGCTTGCCGCTCCCTCGCGTCTCGTTGCGCGTCCTCGCGCCCGATCTGGCAATGTCCCGATGATGTAAGGATACGAAGCAGCTCACCTCCTCGTCAATCGACGACGCGAACGTCGTCGATCGAACGTCCTGCCCAGGGATGAGACAGCCCAGCGATCCTTCCGATAATGACCGAGCCCCGCTATGGAAAGCCAGGCCAAGGCGGGCCGGGACAGATATGAGATGTGATAGGATACCCGGCTGAAGTGCAGTGGTTGGTGGGGGACCGTGACCGGCAGTGAAGCGCCTCCTCTTCGCTCTCCTGCTGGTGGGAACAGCCACCGTGCAGGTTACCCTCTTGCCGCGATTGAACCCCCTGGAGGTCGGGCCGGATCTGGTACTCGGCCTGGTGCTGGTCTCCAGTAGCTTGGGCGGCGTCGCGGTCGGCATGATCTGGGCCGCCCTGGCCGGGTTCACCTTAGATCTCCTGACACTGGAGCCGCTCGGCTCGCACGGGCTGGCGCTCCTGCTCGTCGCGATCATCGGCGGGCTGGCGCGCCGCCGGCTGTTCCGGAGTGACCTGGTCATTCCAATGGGGCTGGTGGTTCTGGCCACCCTCGCCAGCCACCTGGTCGCCGTGTCCCTGCAGTCGGCACTCGGTAAGGGACCACCATTCGAAGCGGTACTGCGCGTGGCTGCGCTGACCGCACTGTTGAACGTCGCAGTCGTGCCGCTGGTCTATGGCGCCATCGTCGCGCTGGAGAGGCTGGGGATGCGCCGTGCGCCGTCGCGGTAAGCGGATGGAGCTGGTTCCGCCGCATGAGCGACGGCGGGGCCGGATCGAGGACCCGCAGGAGAGCGGCGAGCGCCGCCTGACCCGCCGCGCTTTCCTGCTCCGTGGGCTGATGCTCGGCGGGTTCGGCGCCGTCATCGGCAAGCTCTGGCAGATGCAGGTACGCGACACCCAGCAGTACCAGGTTCAGGCCGAGGGAAACATCATCCGCTTCGAGCCGCTCCGTGCGCCACGCGGGCTGATCGTCGATCGCCACGGAACCGTTCTAGCGCAGAACCGGCGGAGCTGGTCGGTGGCGGTGGTTCCCGAGCAGCTGCCTGACGATGAGGCGCGCCGAGCGGCGATCCGGGCACAGCTCATCGAGGCGCTCGAGCTGGACGATGTCCTGGTGGTGCGCCGCTCGGCGCTGCCGCAAGGCGCGGAGCGTGAGGTCCTGGACGAGCTGGCGGCGGCGCTGGGTGTGGAGCCGGCAGGCATCGTCGCGGCCGTGTTCGACCCCAAGGCTGGCCCGCTGACCCTAATCCGAGAGCGTCTCAGCCCAGAGGAGTCGACACGGCTACGCGAGCTGGCCAAGCGGCTGCCAGGAGTACATGTGCTCAACCGCTACGACTACTTGCTGCAACTGCACGCCGGCTCGGCCGAGCCAGTGGTATTGAAGCAGGACGTCCCACGCGAGCTGGCGCTGACGCTCGCCGCGAACGAGCTGTACTTGCAAGGGGTACGGGTGAGCGATGACACGCTAGTGCGGCAGTATCCCGCCGGCCCCGACTTCGCGCACATCCTGGGCTACGTCGGCCCGATTTCCAAGGAGGAGTTCGAGGCCGCAGGCGGATACGACCCGCGCAATCCCTACTTGCCCGATGACCACGTAGGGCGCGGCGGCGTCGAGCAGGCGATGGAGGAGGTACTGCGCGGCCAGCGTGGCGGACGCTGGGTCCAGACCGATGCGCGCGGCGTCGAGATCGCTGAGCTGCGCCACCGCCGGAGGGAGCCGCAACCGGGCTACACAGTCGAGCTGACGATCGACGCCGAGCTGCAACGCGCGGTGACCCAGGCACTGCGCGAGGGGATCGATCAGGCGAACCAGGCGGCACTCCGGGAAGGCCGGGAGCCGGTCGGCTCCGGCGTCGCCATCGTGCTGGACCCGCGCAACGGTGAGCTACTGGCACTGGTGAGTTTGCCGACCTACGATAACCAGCGCTTCGCGGAGGGGATCACCCAGGCTGAGTACGAGGCCTACCTGAACGACCCCTTCACCCCGCTCGTGAACTTCGCGGTCAGCGGCACGTTTCCTCCCGGCTCGACGATCAAGCCGATCCTGGCCTGTACCGGCCTGCAGGAGCGGGTCATCGACAGCGGGACGACGTACGTGTGCCGGGGGCAGATCCGGGTGCCGACAGTTTTCGACGAGCAGGGCGGCAACATCTACCGCTGCTGGTTGGCCAGCGGGCATGGGCCGGTGACGGTCGAGGAGGCGATCACCCACTCCTGCAACGTCTTCTTCTACAATGTAGGGGCACCGGGCCAGATCCCGGAGGGCGACGACGAGCCGCTACATTACTACCTGCCAGGGGACCCCACGCCGCACTACTTTGCCGGGTTGGGCATCGAGCGGATCGAGCGCTACCTGCGCCAGGAATTCGGCTTTGGGCGACCAACCGGCATCGAGCTGGCCGGCGAGGCAGCCGGGGTGGTACCGAACCCGCTGTGGCTGTTCCAGACGTTGCGAGAGTACTGGTCGGTCGGTGATACTATTAACGTCTCAATCGGCCAGGGGCATCTGGCGTGCACGCCGCTACAGCTCGCCTGCGCATTGGCCGCCATCGCAAATAGCGGGTCGTACTACCGGCCACGGCTGGTGCGGGCGCTTCGCGACTCATCGGGGACCGTCGTACGCGAGTTCGCCCCTGAGCTCGTCCGGCAGCTCGGCATCGAGCCGCAGCACATCGAGCTCGTGCGCCGGGCCATGCGCCGGGTGGTGACGGACGGGACGGCGAAGGGAAAGTTCATCCGCACGGGGGACGATATCCCGATCGCCGGCAAGACCGGGACAGCGGAATACGGCCAGGCCGTCGATGGGCGGTACGAGAAGAAGCACGCCTGGTTTGCGGCATTTGCTCCGTTCGACGCGCCGGAGGTGCTGGTATTAGTGTTGATCCGCGACGGAGGCGAGGGAGCGACCTTCGCCGTGCCGGTCGCCGACGCGATCCTGGCGACCTACTTCGGCCGCTCGGGGTAGGCGAGCAGGCTCGGACTTCTGGCGGCCCCACAGGCCGGTCGAGGAAGGCGAGGGGTGGATGGCATGGTCGAGAAGCGCCGCGAGGTCGGTCAGGTTCGGGTGCGAGGGACGCAGGACGGGTTAGTGCTCCAGCTCCCGGCCGGGGTGCCGCTCCCGATGCTGCTGAGCCAGGTGCGCAGCAGCATCGACGGTGCCCGCGACTTCTTTCGCGACGGTGAGCTGATCGTCGACTACGGCGGGCGGGAGCCGAATCTTGAGGAGATCGTGGCGCTGCAGCGCCTGCTGAGCGACCGCGGCGTGCGGCTGCGGGCGGTGACCTCGAGCGTGCCGGAGCACCGAGAGCTGCTGAGATCCTGGGGCTTTCATCCGCTCCGCCTGGTGGATCGCGAGGATAGCCCGTCCCCGGTTCGCCCGCTGCCATCACACGGTAGTACGCCGGCCGAGAGCGAGCACCTCGCGCTCTACGTCCGGCGGACACTCCGCTCCGGCATGTCGATCTCGAGTGATGGGGACCTCGTGATCGTCGGGGACGTGAACCCCGGCGCCGAGGTCTATGCTGCCGGCGACGTCCTGGTCTGGGGTGTGCTGCGCGGGACGGTCCACGCCGGCATGCACGGGAATCATGACGCGATGATTGCCGCATTGCGGCTGATGCCGACCCAGCTCCGCATCGGCTCGCTGGTCGCCCGGGCGCCCGATTCGGGGCGGGCGCTGCTTGAGCAGCCTGCCCTGGCTCGGGTGCTCGATGGCGCTATCGTGGTGGAGCCATGGCGGACGGATCGGCGACACTGATGGGACGGAAGGGCTAGTGGAGGGAAGACCTGGCCAAGGGAGGGATACGGTGGAGCAACAACAGGAGGTCAACGGGCGAGTCATCACCATCACCTCCGGCAAGGGAGGAGTCGGCAAAACCACGACCACTGCCAATCTCGGAGCAGCCTTGGCAGCCCGCGGGCGGTCGGTCGTGCTGCTCGACGCCGACATCGGCCTGCGCAACCTGGACATCGTGCTGGGGTTGGAGAACCGCATCGTCTACGACATCGTGGACGTGGTGGAGGGGCGGTGCCGCCTGCGCCAGGCGATGATCCGGGACAAGCGTCTGAACAACCTGTACCTGATCCCCGCCGCGCAGACACGTGACAAGGAGGCGGTCTCGCCCCAGCAGATGCGCGCGCTCTGCGAGGAGCTGCGCCGGCAGTTCGACTTCATCCTGATCGACTCGCCGGCCGGGATCGAGCAGGGATTCCGCAATGCGATCGCCGGCGCCGACGAGGTCATCGTGGTCACGAACCCGGAGGTCTCGTCGGTGCGCGATGCTGACCGGATCGTCGGGCTGGTGGAAGCAGCCGAGCTACCGGTGCCCCGGTTGATCGTCAACCGGATCGATCCCGAATTGGTCCGGCGGGGCGACATGATGTCGGTCGAGGACGTGACGGAGATCCTCTCGATCCCGTTGCTGGGCCTCGTGCCGGACGACGAGTCGATCATCACGGCGACCAACCGCGGCGAGCCGGTCGCGCTCGATCCCCTTTCGCGCGCCGGGCAGGCATTCCGCAATATCGCGGCCCGGCTGCTGGGCGAGGATGTCCCGTTCATGGTGCTGGAGGCGCCGGACGGCGCGTGGCGACGGCTGCTCCGCGCGCTCGGCTTCGGGGGGAGCCGGCAGGGGCAGGCAGTGCGTGGGGGAGGAGCAGGGTAAATGGGGATTCTCGATAGTTTGTTCGGGCGGCGAAACGCGCACCGCCCACAAGGGAGTGCGCAGGTCGCCAAGCAGCGCCTGGTAGAGGTGCTGGTCTACGACCACGTAAAGCTGACGCCGGATGTAATGGAGGCGATCAGGGACGATATTTGCCGTATCCTCTCGCGCCATCTGGACGTGGATGTGGATCGCCTGGAGATCAACATCCTGCGCACTGAGCGCGGCGACCGGTTCGTCGCCAATGTGCCGGTGCGACGCAGCGGCACCGGCGCCAGGGTGCGGAGATAGCGTGAGCCTCGCTCCACTGATCACCGTGCTAGGCATTCACCACGTCGGGATCGTGGTGGCCGATCTCAACGCTGCGAGCGAGCGCTACCGGCGCTTGGGCTTTCGGCTGCTTGAGACGCTCGATATGCCCGAGCAGGGGGTGCGAATCGCCGCGTTCGCTGCCGGCCGCGACTACCTGGAGCTCCTGACCCCGCTGGACATGGAGAGCGGCGTGGCCCGCTTCCTGGCCGCCCGCGGCGACGGTGTCCATCACGTCGCCTATGCCGTGCCTGACCTGGCCACGGCTTTGCGGCGGCTCGACGCGGCCGGCTACGAGCTAATCGACCGCGAGCCGCGGGTCGGCCTGCACGGCTGGCGCGTCGCGTTCATCCATCCCCGTTCCTGTCATGGAGTGTTGACCGAGCTGGTCGAGGTCGCCCCCGCCTCAGAGTAGGATTAGAGCGACGTCGAGACATCTGAGGAGCGTGGGCATGAGCCAGACTGAACTCGACCGCGTGGTGACCGACTCCGGGATCGAGATCGAGCCGGTCTACCGGGACACCTGCCGCGCCGCCGAGCCCGACCCTGGGCAGTACCCCTATACCCGCGGCATTCACCCCACGATGTACCGAGGCAAGAAGTGGACCATCCGCCAGTACGCCGGTTACGCCTCGGCTGAGGAGACGAACCGCCGGTTCAAGCTGCTCCTCGAGCGCGGCCAGATGGGACTCAGCGTCGCCTTCGACCTCCCGACCCAGCTCGGCTACGACTCCGACCACCCGCTGGCCCGGCCAGAGGTCGGCCGGGTGGGGGTCGCTATCAGCACGCTCGACGATATGCGCCGGCTGTTCGATGGCATCGAGCTCGCCAAGGTGACGACCTCGATGACCATTAACGCTCCGGCGGCGCTGCTCCTGCTGATGTACCAGATCGTGGCCGAAGAGCAGGGCGCCGATCCCCGCGAGCTTCGGGGCACGATCCAAAACGACATCTTGAAAGAGTACGCGGCGCGGGGGACGTATATCTTCCCGCCAGCTCCCTCGATGCGCCTCGTGACCGATACCTTCGCCTATTGCCGCGAGCACCTGCCCAACTGGAACACGATCAGCATCAGCGGCTACCACATGCGTGAGGCCGGGGCGACCGCCGTGCAGGAGGTCGCCTTCACGCTCGCGAACGCGATCGCCTACGTGCGCGCCGCGATCGAGGCCGGCTTGCAGGTAGACGAGTTCGCCCCGCGGCTCAGCTTCTTCTTCGGCGCCCATAGCAACTTTTTCGAGGAGATCGCCAAGTTCCGGGCCGCCCGGCGCATGTGGGCCAGGATCATGCGCGAGCGGTTCGGCGCGCAGAACTCACGCTCGATGATGCTGCGCTTCCACACCCAGACCTGCGGCTGCACGCTGACCGCCCAGCAGCCGCTGAACAACGTGGTGCGGGTGGCCTACCAGGCGTTGAGCGCGGTGCTGGGCGGGACCCAGAGCCTGCACACCAACGCCTACGATGAGGCACTGGGCCTGCCCACCGAGGAGTCAGCGACGCTGGCGCTGCGCACGCAGCAGATCCTGGCCGAAGAGACTGGCGTGGCCGACACAGCCGATCCGCTCGGCGGTTCCTACTTCGTCGAGGCACTGACCGACCAGATCGAAGCGCGCGCCTGGGAGCTGATCGACGAGATCGAGGCGCTGGGTGGGGCAGTCGCCGCGATCGAGCAGGGCTGGATCCAGGAGCGGATCGCCGAGAGCGCCTACGCGTGGGAGTTGCGGGTGGCCTCCGGCGAGCGGACGGTTGTCGGCGTCAACAAGTACCAGGATGACCACGAGGTGGAGGTACCGGTCCATCGGCTGGACGTGGCGGCGGTGGAGCGGCAGGTCGCGCGCGTGCGGGAGTACCGGGCCAGGCAGGACGCGGCGAGGGTGGCCGCGGCGCTGGATGCGGTCGAGCGTGCTGCCCGCGGCACCGAGAACATGCTCCCGGTGATGAAGGACGCCCTGCTGGCCGGCGCGACGCTGGGGCAG
>BEIC01000063.1 GCA_002898875.1 bacterium HR26 | reverse complement strand
GACCTGCGCCAGGTGCAGGAGAGCCTGGAGGCACACCGGGGAGGGCGTATCGCGGCAGGCGCGCTACGAGACCTGATTCGCCGCGTCGAGCTGTTCGGCTTTCACCTCGCTGAGCTCGAGGTGCGGCAGCACGCCGCTCGGCACGCCGAGGCGGTGGCGGAGCTGCTCGGGCTGGTCGGCGTCCCCGGCTACCTGGCGCTCGACGAGGAGAGCCGGCAGCGACTCCTCGTCGAGCGGCTGGCAGCGCCGCCGCTGGCGCTCCCGCGCGACGCGCTCTCGCCGGATACGCGCGAGGTGCTCGAGACCTTCGAGGCGATCGCCGAGATCCAGCGTCTGCACGGCCCACGCGCTTGCCAGACCTACGTGATCTCGATGACCCGGGCGCCGAGCGACGTGCTCAACGTGCTCTTCCTGGCCCGTGAGTGCGGGCTGGCCGGCTGGGACGGCGGACGAGGGCGGGCCTGGAGCACGCTCGACATCGTCCCCCTCTTCGAGCAGATCGAGGAGCTGGATCGCTGCGGGGACGTGCTGGCGCGTCTTCTGGCGCTCGAACCCTACCGGGCCGCGCTGGAGGCGCGCGGTGCCCGGCAGCAGGTGATGGTCGGCTACTCCGACAGCAACAAGGACGGCGGCTACCTCGCCTCGAACTGGCGCATTTACCGCGCGCAGCAGGCGCTCGCTCGAGTCGCCGCGGCAGCCGGAGTGGAGCTCATCATCTTCCACGGTCGCGGTGGGGCGATCGGACGCGGTGGCGGGCCGATGGGTCGAGCGATCCTCGCCAGGCCGCCGGAGGCACGCTCCCTGACCCTGAAGGTCACGGAGCAGGGCGAGGTCGTCTTCTCCCGCTACCTCGATCCGGCGATCGCCGAGCGACATCTCGAGCAGGTCGTTCACGCGTTGCTGCTCTCCGCGCTCGAGCGCGACCGGCCCGAGCCGCCGGACGAATGGGTCGAGGTGATGGGGCGGCTGGCTGAAGTGTCCCAGCGGGCCTACGAGGAGCTGGTCAAGGGCACGCCGGGGTTTTTGGATCTCTTCACCCGGATCACCCCGTTCCCCGAGCTCGGGACGCTGAACCTGGCCTCTCGCCCGGTGACGCGCCCGGCCGGGCGGGACACCGGACTTCGGCTGGAGGATTTGCGCGCCATCCCCTGGGTCTTCAGTTGGACCCAGGCACGGATCAACCTGCCTGGCTGGTTCGGCCTGGGTACGGCGCTCGGCGCCGAGATCGAGCGTGGGGGGCTCGACCGGCTGCGCGCGATGTACCGCGGGTGGCCGTTCTTCGCCGCGGTGCTGGACAACGCGCAAATCAGCCTCGCGACGGCCGACCTCCCGTGCGCGCGCCTCTACGCGACGCTCGCCGGCGACGGGGGGAGCCTGTTCGAGCGGATCGTCGCCGAGTACCGCCGGAGCGTGGCCGCGATCCTGGAGATCGCCGAGCAGCGAGAGCTGCTCGAGCGGGCGACCGTCCTCCCACGGCTCATCAAGCTGCGCAACCCCTACGTCGATGCCCTGCACGTGGCCCAAATCGCGCTGCTGCGTCGCTACCGGTCGCTCCCGCCTGAAGGGTCGCCCGCTGAGCGTGTGCGCCTGCTCGACGCGATCCATCACAGTATCAACGGCATCGCTGCTGGGCTGCAGGTCACTGGCTGAGCTGGCGCGCGGCACGCGGGTTCAGGCTCACCCCCTGGGCACGCCGGACGCACTTATCGAGCGGCCGCCGGTGTCCGGCGTACGAGGAGACGGACCGGCCGGGCAGCGGCTACAGGCGGCCGCTGGTTGCGGGGTGGGGGAGGTGCGTCGAGCGTCTGCCGGATCTCCTCCCGCACATACGGGTCCGCCTCGCGCTCCAGCGCCGCCTGGAGCGCCGGGCGGGCGGCGTCGGCATTGATCCGGGCCATGGCCCAGGCCGCATGGCCACGGACGAGCGGCAGGTCATGCCGCGTAAGCACCTCTTCCAGTACGGCGAGGTCCGCAGGCCGCCCGACGTTGCCGAGGGCGACGGCGGCGTTGCGGGCCAGGCCGGAGCGCTTGGCGCGCAGCACGGCCCGGCCACGGTAGACCTCGCGGAACTCCTCCTCGGTCATCCGCAGCAGCCAGTCGAGTGCCGGGAAGCAGTGCTCGATCCGCTCGGGTTGGAAGTCGGGGTCGGCTACCGGGCGCGCCGCGCTGGTGTACGGACAGATCTCCTGGCAGAGGTCGCAGCCGAAGACCCAGTTGTCCATCAGCGGGCGGAGCTCGCGCGGGATTGGGCCGCGGAGCTCGATGGTCAAGAACGAGATGCAGCGCGGCGTGTGCAGCGTGTAGGGCCCGACCAGCGCGCCGGTCGGGCAGACGTCGATGCAGGCGGTGCAGCGGCCACACCGCGGGCGGAGCGGAGCGTCCGGCTCGATCTCGACGTCGACCACCAACTCTCCCAGCATGACCCACGAGCCGTAGCCGGGCACCAGCACCATCGTGTTCTTGCCGTACCAGCCGAGGCCGGCGCGCGCTGCCGCGGCACGATCCACGATGCGGGCCGTGTCGACCAGGAAGCGGGCTTCGATCCGCCGGTTCAGCTCAGCCTCGAGGAGCGCGTGAAGCCGCTCCATCCGCGCGCGCAGCGTCTTGTGGTAGTCGCGCCCCCAGGCGTAGCGGGAGATGCGGCCGCGCGGCACGTCGTCCTGAGGAGGCTGGATATCAGGCTGCCAGTACGGCACGCCGACGCTGATGATGCTCCTGGCCGTGGGGTGCAGGTTGCGCGGATCGGCGGAGAAGCGTGCCCGGTCCTCGGTGAACCAGTCGAGGCCGGTCATGTGGCCCTCGCGGATGCGCTCGACGAGTACCTCCGCGATCTCCGGGAAGGCGTCGGCGGTCGTGACGGCGGTGATGGCCAGGCCGGCCTCGTGGGCAAGTGCCTTCAGCCGGTCCCTCGTGAGTGTCTTCATACCGGGCTCCGCGCCTCTGTGGCGGCGATGAACGCTTCAACCTCGGCCAGCGTCGGCAAGCCGGCGCGCGCGCCGAGCGCGCGCACGGCCAGTGCTCCCATCGCGTTGGCGAACCGCCCCAGGCGTGCCGGCTCCCAGCGGCGCAGCAGGCCGTAGACGACGCCGGCCGCGAAGGCGTCGCCGGCACCGGTGGTGTCGACCACGTCGACGGCGAAAGCGGACACCGGAGTGACATCCCGGCGCGTGACGATGACGCACCCGTCTGCTCCGCGGCTGATGGCCGCCAGGCGGGTCACGTGGAGCGGCATCAGCGCTCGCAGGCGCTCGATCGCCGCCTCTAGCTCGCCTGTCCCAGCCAGGTAGCAGAGTTCGTCCTCGTTGCCGACGATGACGTCGTGCTGGAGGGCCAGGTGGAAGCCGTGCTCCGGCTTGAGTTCGGTCAAGTACACCAGCGGGCCGACCAGCTGCGTACGCGGTGAGACGTGTGCCGGCAGGTCCACGATGAATTGCCGCAGCTTCGGGTCGTCGACGTCGACGACAACCAAGTCGTGCTGGAAGAGCTCGTCGATAGGCAACGGGTCGCCCAGCTGGAGCCGAGCCCCCTGCTCCCACAGGATGGTGCGGTCGGTCCCGTTCTCGCTGGGAGCCACCAGGATGAAGCAGGCATCGGTGGGGACGCCCCGCTTGACTCGCATGTGGCGGACGTCGCAGCCCTCGGCTGCTAAGCCTTCGATCAGGGCGCGCCCCTCGGCATCGTCACCGACGGCGGCCGCCAGCGTGACGGAGACGCCGAGGCGGCAGAGCGCTGCGCAGAGGTTGCTCGTGGTGCCGCCGGGCTGCTCCTCGCGGTGCGTGACAATGGCGTAGGAGCCAGGCTGCGGGCTGCGGTCCAGGACCAGGAAGCGATCCCAGGATGCCAGGCCGATGGCGGCGACGCGATCAGTTCGAGTTGATGAGCGTGTAGTCTCCATGCCGCCCTGCCATGGCGAGGCTAGGCTCATGCGTCGACGACCGGCACCGAGATCCGGCGGTGCTCTGCCTCGACCACCGGGCCACCGGCCGCGCGCTCCGCCAGGATGAGCTGGATCTCCTCCTTGAGCGCTGGGACGATCTCGTGCTCTTCGACCTTGCGCACGATCTTGCCCTTGCGGAAGATTACGCCCTTGCCACGGCCGGCCGCGACGCCGACGTCCGAGTCGCGGGCCTCGCCCGGACCGTTGACGACGCAGCCCATCACCGCGACCTTGATCGGCTCCTTGATCGTCTTCAGGTACTCGTCGATCTCGTTGGCCAGCTTGAAGAGATCGACTTCGACGCGGCCGCAGGTAGGGCAGGCGACCAGCGTGGCCCCATGTTGCCGCAAGCCCAGGCTCTTCAGGATCTCGTAGGCGACGTAGACCTCTTCAACCGGGTCGGTCGCCAGCGACACGCGAATCGTATCGCCGATACCCTCCGCGAGCAGCGTGCCGATGCCGACGGCCGAGCGGATCGTGCCCGCCTTCGGCGTGCCCGCCTCGGTCACACCGAGGTGGAGCGGGTAATCCACCAAGCGGGCCATCCGCCGGTAGGCCTCGAGCATCACCGGGACCTCGAAGGCCTTGAGCGAGATGACGATGTCGCCGAAGTCGAGGTCTTCGAGGATCCGCACGTGTCCGAGCGCGGTGCGAACCATGTGCTCAGCGATCAGCTCTGTGTGCGTGGCGTTCTGCGCCGCCATCTCGTCGACGAAGTCGCGGGTCATCGGCGGCAGCGAGCCGAAATTGACGCCGATCCGGATCGGCACGCCCCGCTCCTTCGCCTTGCGCACCACCTCGCGGACATCCTCGGGCTTGCGAATATTGCCAGGGTTGAGGCGGAGTTTGTGGATCCCTGCATCCAGCGCCTTCAATGCCAGGGTGTGCTCGAAGTGGATGTCCGCGACCAGCGGCACGGGCGAGTAGGGAACGATCTCCGGCAAGGCCGCCGCCGCGGCCCGGTCTGGAACGGCGATCCGGACAATCTCGCAGCCGGCGTCGGCCAGCTCGTGGATCTGGCGCAGGGTCGCCTTCGGGTCACGGGTATCGGCCGTGGTCATCGACTGCACCACGATGGGCGCGTCCCCGCCGATCTGTACAGTGCCGACCCAAACCGGTCGAGACTTCCTACGCTGGTAAGCCATCGCGCGTACGTCCTCCCAAACAGGTCATACCGAAGTAAGTGTGCCTTGGCCGGGAACGGCTGTCGAGTCGAGCCGACGCACTTTCTCACCCAATCGGTAGAGAAAGCGCTCCTGCCTGACGGTCATCAGCGGATGAGCGGCTCGCCGCTGAGCAGGCGACCGATATCGACGAAGGCGATCACGAACATGAAGGTGAGGAGAATGACGAAGCCGATGAGGTGAACCAGCCCTTCCTTCTCGGGCGCGATGCGTCGCCCGCGCACCGCCTCGATCACAACGAAGAGCAGGCGGCCGCCGTCGAGCGCTGGGAAGGGGATCAGGTTGAGCACGGCCAGGTTCAGGGAGAGCAGCACGGTCAGGTTGAGGAGCGTGATCCAGATAGGCTCTGGACTGATGGCCAGGATCTCGGACGTGAGCTGTCCCATGCCGATGGGCCCGGCGATCCCGCTGAGCGAGGCCTCGCCGCGCAGGAGCATGCCAAGGGCCTGGATCATCATGAGCAGCATGGCCAAGGTCTGCTCCACCCCGCGGAGCGGCACCTCCCACCAGGGCACCGGACGTGAGAAGATATCTTGCTTGACGAGCAGCCCGACGTGGAGCTGGCTCTCGGCCGGGACCTCGGTCGGCACCGCCAGCTCGACCGTCATCTCTTGGCCGTCGCGCACCACGGTGACCGGCACGGTCTGCCCGGCATAGTGCTCCAGGGCCAGCCAGTAGATGGCCGCGTCCTCGATCTGGTACTCGCCGATCCGGCGTAGCTCGTCGCCCGGCTGGAGGCCGGCTGTCTGGGCGGGCGAGAGTGGCTCTACCTCGGCTACGCTAATCCGGGCTCGAGCTGCCTCGGTGACCCGGATGCCGGTGCGCCCTTGCCCGGGTGGGGGATCACTGCGCGGAACGACCACTGTTTCCACCGGTTGCCCTGCCCGGAGCAACGTGACCGGCATTGGCCGGCCGGCGTGCTGGTCGGTGATTTCGAGGAGCTGCTCTACCGATTCGACCGGCCGGCCGGCGACCTCGATGAAGCGGTCGCCAGGTTGCCACCCGACCTGGGCGGCCGGTGAATCGGGCGCGACTTCGGCGACGTAGACGCGGAGCTCCGGCTCACCCTGGGCACTCACCAGCGCCATCATCAGCACTATAGCGAGCAGCAGATTCATGAAGGCACCGGCGGCGAAGAAGGCGGCGCGCTGGAGACGCGATTTGGTTTGCAGGCTCCCAGGTTCGAGGCTGCGGCTGTCCTCACCGACGACGCGGACGAAGCCGCCGATCGGGATCAAGTTGATCGAGTACAGGACATCGCCGCGCTTGACGCCGATAATCCTCGGTGGCAGGCCGATGCCGAATTCGAGCACCCTGATCCCGAACAAGCGGGCTGCCAGGAAGTGCCCCAGCTCATGAGCCAGGATGAGGATCGCCAGGATAGGGATGATGTAGAGCGCGGTCGCCGTCACCGGTTCGCCTCGATGTCCTCCCTGTTCGCCACCTGCCTCGGTGGCGGTCGCCTAACTCTAGCGAGCAGCCGAGGGCACGTCAATGTCGACAGAACAATTCGGCGGCTCTTGCCGATATCCGAACCGTGCCGGACAATGGCCCCCGATCTGCCGAGTGAGGCGTATGGACAGCCTCACAGGTTCCGATTATTATGTACGTGGCGTGAGATAGAGGAGCGACCGGCATGATCATCGGAGTTCCGAAAGAGGTAAAAGACAAAGAGAACCGGGTGTCGACCACGCCGCATGGCGTGCGGGAGTACGTGCGCCATGGCCACCGGGTTCTCGTTCAAGCTGGCGCAGGCGAGGGCAGCGGCTTCCTGGATGACCAGTATCGCGCAGCGGGGGCGACGATCGTCGAGTCGGCCGAGGACGTCTGGTCACAGGCCGACATGGTCGTGAAGGTGAAGGAGCCGATCGAGTCCGAGTACCCGCTTTTGCGGCCGGGGCTAATCCTCTACACCTATCTGCATCTGGCAGCGAATGAGAAGCTGACCCGCGTCCTGATGGAGAAGGAGGTGACGGCGATCGCCTACGAGACGGTGCAGCATCCCGATGGTTCGTTGCCCCTGTTGGCTCCGATGAGCGAGGTCGCCGGCCGGCTGGCAGTGCAGGTGGGCGCCTACTATTTGATGAAGCCGAACGGTGGACGCGGCGTCTTGCTCGGTGGTGTCGCTGGCGTACTGCCGGCGAATGTGGTCGTGATCGGGGGCGGAATCGTCGGGACCAACGCGGCCCAGATGGCGATCGGCCTGGGAGCGAATGTGACGCTGCTCGACATTAACGCTGATCGGTTGCGCTATCTCGACCACGTGCTGCATGGCCGCTTCCACACCCTGATGTCGAACCAGCAGAACATCGCGGATGCCGTCTGTGAGGCGGACCTCGTCATCGGTGGTGTCCTAATTCCTGGCGCCCGGGCGCCGAAGCTGGTCACGCGCGAGATGGTCGCTGCGATGCGGCCGGGAGCGGTTGTGGTGGATGTCTCGATCGACCAAGGGGGGTGCATCGAGACAGCCCGTCCGACGACGCACAGCGACCCGGTCTATGTCGAGCACGGGGTGATCCACTACTGCGTGACCAACATGCCTGGCGCGGTGCCGCGCACCAGCACCTTCGCGCTGAGCAACGCGACGCTGCCGTACGGGCTGAAACTGGCGGATCTGGGCTTCGCCGAGGCGGTCCGTCGTGAGCCGGCGCTTGCGAAGGGGGTGAACGTCTTTCGCGGCAAGATTACCCACCCATCGGTGGCAGAGGCGTTCGGGATCCCGTATACGCCACTTGACGAAATGCTCTAAAATGTGGGAAGATTGAGAGTCTGAGCAGTGGCCCTGTCCGCTGCACCGCCGCAATAGTTAGGCCGGTCGGAATCGATTGCATTCATCCAGCTTTCAGGCGAAGTAGTTCTATAATCGATTTTACTCGGGAGAAGGAAGGGTGCGGTCGTTCGTAGGGGGTAGCTGGAGGGGACGGATGCAAGAGCACATCGACACGTTCCTGGTCTCAGTCGGTAAGGAGCGTGGCCTGTCTGCGAACACCGTTGCGGCGTACCGCAACGACCTCGAGCAGTTCGCTGCGTTCCTCGGCAGCACGTATGGCCTGGGCTCCTGGGCCGAGCTCTCGCCGACGGAGCTGGCAGACTTCATCGCCTACCTGCGCCAGCGGCAGTACGCCGAGACGACGGTCGCGCGAAAACTGGCGGCGGTGAAGTCCTTCTGCCAGTTCCTCAAGGAACAGGGGATTCTGGAGGCGAACCCGGCTGACCGGTTGCCGTCGCCGAAAGTAGGGCGCTTCACCCCGCGCGCTATCACGCCAGAGGAAGTCACGGCGCTGATCACCGCGGCGTCGAGCGACCCATCCCCGGAGGGCTTGCGTGACCGGGCCATGCTCGTCACGCTGTACGCCACCGGGATGCGGGTGAGCGAGCTCACCGCGCTCGACGTGGGCGACGTGGATTTGGAACGCGGGCTGGTGCGCGTGAACCGGAACCCGGAACGACCGCGCTGGGTTCCGCTGAACCCGGAGGCCATCGCGACCTTGCAGGAGTATCTGCAGACAGGGCGTCCACTGCTCGTGCAGCGGCCAGACGAGCCGGCGCTGTTCCTGAATCACCGGGGCAGCCGGCTGACCCGGCAGGGATTCTGGCTGATCCTCAAGCAGTACGCTGATCAGGCCGGAGTCCCTGAGGTGACGCCGCACACGCTGCGCCACTCGTTTGCCCTGCATGCGCTCAGCCAGGGATGCGAGCTTCGCGAGCTGCAACGCATCCTCGGTCACGTCAGCCCGGCGACGACGCTGGTCTACCAGCAATTGCTGCAGCAGGCGGCTACCAGCCCGGACGGCCGCCTGCTGAGTAAGCCCGCCTCGGGCTACAATGAGGCGATGACACAGGGCGTGACGATCGTTCCTCACGACTAGCGCGATGCCTGTATCATCTGCTGGGACCGGTTGTTCCGCCCCTCGCGCCGGACGCCGAGGGGCGGAACGGTGATACAGACGAACGCACGCGACGGGAGATCGCCTCGATGAATGCGAGTCAGCCGGCAACGGTTAGCCTTGACACGATCGCCTCGCTGGCGAAGCGCCGTGGGTTCGTCTATCCCGGCAGCGAGATCTACGGTGGGTTGGCCAACACCTGGGACTTCGGCCCACTAGGCGCCGAGGTGAAGCGCAACATCAAGAATGCCTGGTGGGAGTTCTTCATCCAGCGCCGGGACGATATGGTGGGCCTGGACGGTAGCATCTTGCTTCATCCACGCGTCTGGGAAGCGTCGGGGCACGTGCAGGAGTTCCACGATCCGCTGGTGGACTGTCGCAACTGCAAGAGCCGGTTCCGGGCCGACACGCTCCTCGAGGAGCGGTTGAAGATCCGGGTGGAAGGCATGTCGCTGGACGACATGAACCGGGCGATCCAGGAGAACCAGCTCGCCTGCCCGGTCTGCGGCCGGCGTGACTGGACGCCGGTGCGGCAGTTCAACCTGATGTTCCGCACCTTCATCGGCCCAGTGGAGGAGCAGAGCACGCCGGTCTACCTGAGGCCGGAGACGGCTCAAGCGATCTTCGTCGACTTCAAGCAGGTGCTGCAGACGAGCCGGATGAAGATCCCGTTCGGCGTAGGGCAGATCGGGAAGGCGTTCCGCAACGAGATCACGCCGGGAAACTTCATCTTCCGGCTGCTCGAGTTCGAGCAGATGGAGATCGAGTACTTCATCCGGCCTGAAGCCTGGCCAGAGACGTTCGAGCACTGGCTGGCCGAAATGGCTCGCTTCCTCCAGTGGATCGGCCTGGGGAGCGACCGTCTCCGCATGCGGGAGCATGGCCCTGAGGAGCTGTCCCACTATTCCAAGCGGACGGTCGACTACGAGTACTCCTTCCCCTTCGGTTGGAAGGAGCTGTGCGGGCTCGCCTACCGCACCGATTACGACCTCCGCCGGCACCAGGAGTACAGCGGCGAAGATTTGACCTATTTCGATCAGGAGCGCAATGAGCGCTTCATCCCACACGTGGTCGAGCCGACCATGGGTGTGGAGCGTCTCTTCCTGGCGCTTTTGGTCGATGCCTACCATGAAGAGCCCGCAGTGGACGTGAACGGCAAGCCGTACACGCGGGTTGTGCTGCGCTTCCATCCGCGGATTGCGCCCTACAAGGCGGCGGTACTGCCGCTGATGCGCAAGCCGGAGCTGGTTGAGCGCGCGCGCGAAGTGGCGGCCATGCTCCGCGAGCACTTCATGATCGACTACGATGAGACGCAGAGCATCGGTCGCCGCTACCGGCGGCAGGACGAGATCGGCACCCCGTACTGCATCACTATCGACTACGAAACGCTCGAGGATCACGCCGTCACGATTCGCGACCGCGATACGATGGAACAGGTCCGGGTGCCGATCAGCAGGCTGGTGGAGGAGCTGAGCCAGCGCCTGGCGGCTGCCTGATCGTGCCGGGCAGCCGGCTTACCCGAGCGCGCGCTCGGGTAAGGAAAAGCGCTGGCTATGCGTCGGGCACGTCACCGACCAACCGACGGTAGAGGGCGTCGAGTTCTTCCTCAGAGAAGTAGTGGATGACGAGCCGGCCGCCTTGCCGGCCGGGCCGTAGCTCGACCTTCGTGCCGAGCGCGCGGCGGAACGCCTCCTCGAGCTGTTGGACCTCAGCCAGTGGGGAGTAGCGCACTGGGCGGCGCGCCGGGGCGCGTTGCCAGCGGCGAACGAGCTCTTCCGTCTGGCGGACGGTCAATCCTTGCTCGATCACCATCGCCAGCGCGGCGAGCTGGTCGGCTGCCTGGGTGAGCCCGAGCAGTGCGCGGGCATGGCCCTCGGTGATCTGCCCGGACGAGAGCGCTTCCTGTACGGGCGCAGGAGCCTGGAGCAAGCGGAGGGTGTTGGCGACGGCCGCCCGGCTCTTGCCGACGCGTTGCGCGATCTCGGCCTGTGTCAACCCGAACTCCTCGATCAGCTCGTGGTAGGCCTGAGCCTCCTCGATCGGGGTCAGGTCTGCCCGCTGCACGTTCTCGATCAGGGCGAGCTCGAGCGCATCGCGCGGGGTGGCGTCCCGCACGATCGCCGGGATGGTGCGCAGGCCGGCGAGCCGGGCGGCACGCCAGCGGCGCTCGCCAGCCACAAGCTGATAGGGAACGGCGCCGCTCGACCGGGCGACGATGACGGGCTGGATCACCCCGTGCGTACGGATAGAATCGGCCAGTTCGGTCAGCGCCTGGTCATCGATGCGCTGGCGGGGTTGCCGGGGATTCGGGCCGATGGCGTCGATGTCGATCTCCTGAATGCGGTCCGAGCTCGCCGGTCCCTGGATCAGGGCATCAAGGCCACGACCTAATCCACCTCGTCGCTGTGCCATCGCAGTCTTCCTGCCTGACCGAGCGCTCCTAGCCCAGCCTGAGTCTAACACGATCGGTCCGGCTCAACGGCTATACTCCGACGCGTGCCGGCCGAACTGGCTGCCAAATTGGATTGGGACCATATCGATGTACTGGATCGCGCAACTCATCGGGATCACGCT
>BEIC01000062.1 GCA_002898875.1 bacterium HR26 | reverse complement strand
ATCGCCGCCTTCGCGAGCTGCACGGCTGACGGCGGCTGGTGCTCCGACCCGAAGGTCGAGGTCGCCCGGCGGCTCCAGACGGAGACGGATCCGGAGGCCCGGTTCAAAGCCTTCGAGGAGCTGCAGATGCTCTGGTATACCGAGGCGCCGGCCGTCAAGCTGGTTAACAACCTCGGCATCGCGCCGCTCTCGGCCAAGGTCAAGAACATCCTCGAGACCACGCACTTCGAGATCGAGCCCGAATTCACCAACTGCTGGCTCGAGGAGTAGGCGCGCCGCGCTGGCTGGGAGGTGGCAGCTTTGGCCTCCCAGCCAGCGCCAGTGGCTGTGAGGAGGACTCCCGTGCCTGACAGCATGCTGACCGGAGACGGCGAATGACCGCCTACATCCTGCGCCGGTTGCTGCTGCTCATTCCCGTGCTGCTGGTCGTCGGGGTGATCGTCTTCACCCTGATCCACCTGATTCCCGGCGATCCCGCGGCGGTCATGCTGGGGCGCGAGGCCACCCGCGAGCAGGTGGAGGCGCTGCGCGAGCGGCTGGGCCTGAACGAGCCGTTTCACGTCCAGTTCTTCAAATGGTTCACCAACGTGCTGCGGCTCGAATTCGGCAACTCGCTCTTCCTCGACCAGCCGGTCACCAAAGCATTGCTCGACCGCGTCCAGCCGACCGGGCTCCTGACCCTCTACTCGCTGACGCTCGCCGTCCTCATCGCGATCCCTGCTGGCGTCGTCGCAGCAGTTCGCCGGAACTCGCTGCTCGACCGCCTGCTGATGGTCTTCTCAATCAGCGGGGTGGCCATCCCGAATTTCTTCTTCGGCATCTTGCTGATCCTGCTCTTCGCGGTGATCCTGGGCTGGCTGCCATCCGGCGGGTACGTCGACATCACCCACGATCCGGTCGGGCATATCAAGCACATGATCATGCCCACGCTGGCCCTGAGCTTCTCTGCGGCCGGACTGATGGCCCGCCTCGTGCGGTCGTCCATGCTCGACGTGCTCAACGACGACTACGTGCGAACGGCCTACGCCAAGGGCTTGCCGCATCGCCACGTCATCCTTCGCCATGCCCTGCGCAACGCGCTGATCCCGTTTCTGACCATCGTCGGCATCTCGCTGGCCGGCATGCTCGGCGGCTCGGTGGTGATCGAGACCGTCTTCAACATCCCCGGTATGGGCCGGCTGCTGGTGCAGAGCGTCACCCGGCGCGACTTTCCGGTCGTCCAGGCGGCCGTCATGGTCGTCGCGGCAGTGGAGGTGCTGGTCATGCTGCTGGTCGATATCCTGTACGTCTACATCGATCCCAGGGTGCGCTATGGCTCAGACTGAGACCCACCGGACGATCACGCAAGTCACCGCGCCGCGAGCCAGACGCTTCCGGCTCTCGTCGATAACCCCCTCGTCGCGCTACTACTGGCTTCGCCTGCTGCTGGAGAACCCGGCAGCCGTCCTGAGCATCGGCTTCATCGGGCTGATCGTCGTGTTGGCCCTTCTCGCGCCCTGGATCGCCCCGTATGAGCCAACCTTCGTCAATCCGGCCGAGCGGCTTCGGCCTCCCTCCCGCGAGCACTGGTTCGGCACCGATGACCTCGGGCGCGACGTGTTCAGCCGCGCCGTCTACGGCGCCAGGATCTCGCTCGTCGTCGGGCTAGCGGTCATGGTCGGGAGCATGCTGCTCGGCTCGCTCATCGGGTTGATCGCCGGGTACTACGCGCGCATCGATACGCTGCTGATGCGGGTCATGGACGGGCTCGAGGCGTTCCCGAGCATCCTCCTGGCGATCGCGATCATGGCGACGCTGGGCTCAGCACTGGAGAACGTCATCATTGCCCTCTCAGTGGTCTACGCGCCCAACATCGCCCGGCTGGTGCGCAGCACGACGCTGATGAACAAGCGCCAGCCCTACGTCGAGTCTGCCCGGGCCATCGGCCTGCGCGACTCGGTTATCTTGCGGCGGTACATCTTCCTCAACTCACTGTCGCCGCTCATCGTGCAGTGCACCTTCGTCGTCGCCTTCGCCATCCTGGCCGAGTCGTCGCTGTCCTACCTGGGTGCCGGGGTGCCACCCGGCATCCCGACCTGGGGCAACATGGTGAGCGATGGGCAGGCCCAGCTCCAGCGCGCCTGGTGGATCGCGGTCTTTCCGGGCATGTTCCTCTTCCTCACCGTCCTAACCGTGAACCTGCTCGGCGACGGCCTGCGCGACGCACTTGACCCGCGGGTGAGAAGGCGGTAGACGCGGGGATCCGTCGTGGCCGGGCTCCACGGCACGCCGCCAGGCCTTGTTGTCTCGTGTGGGGCGCTCCCGCGCGGGGCTCGTTCCGGAGTCTGAGCGGCGAGCATCGCCAGGTGCCCACCAGCTCGGGCCCAGCTGCGCGATGAGCGTGTAGCCGCGGGTCATGCCAGCGGTTGGCACACCAGCGCCTGGTGCGACGGAGCCGTCGAGAGGAACGCGGCACGCAGCGCCTCGTGCTCGATGGACGTCGCCAGGGACTGGAGGATTTCAGTGGCCTGGGCGAGGGATCGCCGGGCCGAGCGATCGTCCCCGGCGGCGCGCTGGACCGCGCCGAGCGTCGCACAGATCTCCCAGAGCTCGCCCGGCAGGCGAATCCGCCGAGCGAGACGGCGCGCTTCCGTCAGATGCAGCCGCGCCTCGTCGAGGTCGCCGGTGTGCGCCGCCAGCGTCGCCAGCCCGCGCAGGTACTGGAGACGAGCGCGCGGGCTGAACCCAGGCTGCCCGGCGAAGCGGCGCAGGTCTGCGCGGGCCAGCTCCAGCTCACCGGCTCGAGCCAGCGCCTCCGTCTCGTACCAGCGGGTGAGCCCCGGGTAGGCGGTGCGATAGCTCCGGACGGAGAGTGCCTGCCGGGCACAGTCGTGCGCCGCCGCCCACCTCCCCGCCGTCGCCTCGACGGCGCAGAGCTCGGTCGCGATCGCCTCGGCGTACAGGGGGCTCTTCAAGAGTTCGTTGTGCCTGGCTGCCTCGAGCTGCGCGCCGCGGGCTTCCTCCAGCAGCCCGAGCGTGCGGCAGGCACGTCCGAGTACGACGAGCGTGGCGACGAGCAGCGGGAGGAACCCGGCATCTCTCGCCAGCGCGACCGCCTCTCGCGCCGTCTCCAATGCCGGCCCGTACTGGCCGGTCTCCAGCAAGGCCGCGGCGACCTCCTTGGCGCTGTTCGCCTGTGCCCAGCTATGCTCGGTGCTCCGGCTCATGGCGTACGCCGCCTGGGCGGTCTCTAGTCCCCGCTGCGGCCTTCCCCTGGCCAGGTCCACCCGTGCCAGCAGCACGAGGCAGCCCGCCTCCAGGACACGGTTGCCGAGTGCGGCGAACAGTTGCCGGCCCTCCTCTGCTGCCGCCTCCGCCTCAGACCACCGTCCAAGCTGGTAGCGACTGTAGGCGAGCACGTCGAGGACGCGCGCGACGAGCTCCGGCTCGCTCAGCTCGCGGGCCAGCGCCAGCGCTCGCCCGCCGTGAGCCACCGCGCCTTCCGGGTCCCAGGTGTAGAAGTCGAGCATGGCCAGGTTCCACTCGGTCTCGGCCAGCCCCGAGCGATTGCCGCTGTCCTCGGCGACCGCGTGCGCCGCTCGCAGTAGCGTATCGGCGCGGGCGAGGTCGCGCCGATCCTGGACCAACAAGGTCGCCTGCCGGTTCAGGGCAGCGCATTCCATCGCCATGAGCCCTCTGGCGCGGGCTGCGCTCAGCATCTCCTCGTAGCATTCCAATGCCCGGCCTCGCTCCATGACCAGCTCGTACGCCCGGCCGAGCTGCTCGTAGAGGCGCATGAGCGCCTGAGGCGGGAGAGCGTAATCTTCCTGGTCTAGCAGTTCCCCGGCCAGCCGGCGTGCCTGCTCGTAGTGCCCGAGCGCGTCGCGCACAGCGAAGAGGCGCAACGCCTCATCGCCGGCCGCCAGGCTGAGACCGAACGCCCGCTCGACCAGGCCTGCCCGCACAGCGTGCTCGGCTAGCCGAGCTGCCGGCGCGCCGGCAGTCGCGAGCGCCTCGAGGGCTCGCCGGTGAAGCACCTGTCGGCGCGACTCACCGACCTCCACGTAGGCGACCTCGCGGATCCGGTCATGGGTAAAGTCGAAGCGAACGGTAGGCTCGTCTCCTGGCCTCGCCTCCCGGATCAGTCCCCGCTCGAGCAGCTCATCCAGCGCCAGCAGGCCAGCCAGCTCATCGAGCTCCGTCACCTGGCAGAGCCAGGCGAGGTCGAACCCGTCACCGAGGACGGCCGCGGCCTGGCAAGCGAGCAAGCCGGGCGGGCCGAGGCGGGCGAGGCGCGCCCGGATCAGTTGACGGACTTCAGCCGGTATACTCTGGCGTTCGCGCCAGGCGGCGTAGTCCCGGGTGATCGCCTCCAGCGCGTCGCTCACCCCGCCCGCTGCCGACTTCTGAGGTGCGGCCGCCTGCCGCTCGCGCAGCGCCTTGAGCGTCTCGATGAGGAAGAACGGCTGCCCGCCGGTGTCGGCGAATAACTGCTCGCCGAACGAGCGTAGCCGGTCATCTGGTATCCGGTCGGGCTCGAGCCGGACGAGCGAGGCCACGAGCCGCACTGTGTCGTCGACCGTGAGCGGGCCGAGGCTCAGCCGGGCGAGCGGTACATCCCGCGCCAGCGCGGCCAGCCACTCGCCCAGTCCCGGCATCCCCAGCCGTGGCCCTGGCGGGGCCAGCTCGTCGGAGCGCAGCGCGAGCAGCACCAGGATCGGCGCGCTGCCGGCTGCCCAGCGGCGGGCCAGGTAATGGAGCAAATCCAACGAGCCGACATCGGCCCACTGCAGATCGTCGATGAAGAGCACGGTCCCGTGGCCGCGTGCCGGCTCGGCCAGGCTCTTCCCGAAGCGGGCAATGGCCTCGAAGAGCCGCGGACGGGCTTCGATCTGGTCTCTCCGAGTCGGAGCCGGCAGATCCGGATAGCGGTCGAGCAGCTCGGGGAACAGACGGCTGAGCTCAGCTAGCCAGACCGGTGCCAGCGGCGGACCGCCCTGATCCAACCATCGGTTGAGCGCTGGGCGCAGCGCCTCGATGAGCGGCTGGTAGGGGAGCCGCCCACCGGTCTCGAAAGCCCGGCCCTCGAGGATCTCGGCTCCCTGGGCCGAGGCCCAGCGGAGAAAGCTCTCGACCAATCGCGTCTTCCCGATCCCGGGTTCCCCCTCGACGCTCACCACCTGGACCGTACCCCGGCAGGCCGACTGGTAGGCGGCGACCAGTCGCGTGTGCTCGGCCAACCTGCCGACGAGCGGCAGGCGGAGGGGTTTCAGATCGGCATCCGCCTCCCCCGGCGCCGGGGCGCTGCGGACGACCGCTCGCCGGCGGACTTGCCTGGCCAGCGCCTCGATCTCCGGTCCAGGTTCGACTCCCAGCTCCTTCGCCAGGATCGCCCGGCATGCTAGGTAGCTGCGCAGGGCGGTGGCCCAATCGCCGGCTGCCGCCTGCGCCCGGATCAGCCGGTGGTGCGCAGCCTCGTTGAGCGGGTCGAGCGCGACCCAGCGCGACGCGACTTCGATTGCCTCCGAGAGTTCCCCGCCGTCGAACAGCGCCTGCGACAGCCGGTCGAAGACCAGCCCGGCCTGCCGGTGCCAGGTCTCCCGCTGCTGGCTGACCCAGTCGTCGAAGTCCGGCGCATCGCTCAGGGAAAAGCCTTGCAGGAAGTCCCCCCGGTAGCGACCGGTGGCCTCCCGGAGCCTGGCGACCAGTTCATGCACCGGCACCCGCACCGCGCCGCGCGCCAGCTCAGCCGCCTCGCGCAAGGTATGGAGGTCCAGCTTCAGCTCGGCCCCCTCGGCCAGGCCGAGGAGCGTGCGCTCGGCGAGCAGGTGTGGGGGGCCGTGCTGCTCCTGGGACTCCGCCAGTGCCTGGCGGAGGGAGGCAAGCGCGCTGCGCAGGCTGCCGCGCGCATGCTCCTCATCGCTCTCTGGCCAGAGGAGCGCGGTCAACCGCTCCCGCGAGTGGAAGCCTCCCTCGACCACCAGGAAGATCAGCAGCGCCTCGCTCTTACGCGTCGGAAACGCCACCGGCCGGCCAGCGTGCAGGATCTGTGGAGTCCCAAGCAAGGCGACGCTCAGCCGTCCCATCCTCAGCGCATCCTTTGACGATCTTTTAACGCTGCGCGCGTAGCCTGGGATCAGGATGCGAGCACCATAGCACGCATCGAGCCGCGGGGCAAGCGGTGGCAGCGATGCGCACCGCCGCGGTGATTGTCGCCAGGTACTGAGAAGTGAGCGGAGGTGGTAGCGATCTCCTGACCAGATCGGTCGACCGGTAGCCAATGTCGTTCGGGAAGAGTAATGGAGGTACGTAATGGTCCGCCGAGTGCTCGTCCTTGTTGTTACGCTCTCGACCTTGCTGCTGATGGTCATCGCCAATGTCGGGGCCGCCCCGGCGGAGACTGAGACTATCACCGTCAAGGATGCGACCGAGAGCTTTCCCGACGTCAATCCGTGTACGGGCGCGCCAGGCATCGTTACCGTGACCTATAACGGCGTCTTCCACATCACTACGCTGCCCAACGGGACCTACCACGTCACCGGTACTCAGGCAGGCACTTTCACCTTTGAGCCGGACGATCCCAGCCAGCCGAGCGTGACGGGGCGTTTCACCTTCTGGTTCGGCGAGAACAGCAACCAGGCGAGCTTCAACGGCACCTTCACCTTCCGGGTCAACGGGCAGGGTTCGGACGGCTCGACCGTGCGGTTCAACGGCGTGGCCCACGTCAGTGTGAGCGCGACGGGCGCGACAACGGCGTTCGAGTTCGGCCGCTGCCACTCGTGAAGGGATGAACGGGATGCAGCGATCGCTTGAATTGTGCGCGGTCATCGCTGCCTGGTTTGACTCCGTCGCGTACGGGGACTCATCCTGGGTCGATCGCCACGTTTCTCGGCAAGCCGGCGTTCGCCTCGTCGGCACCGATCAGGATGAGGGGCTGGTAGGCGAGGCGGTCCTGGCGTTCTTGCGGGAAGAAGTCGAAGCGATGGGACGCGTGGTCCAGGTCTGGCTCAGTCACGTCGAGGCGTACCAGGAAGGGGACGTGGGGTGGGGGCTGGCTCACCCCACGCTTACCTTGCCCAACGGGAAGCAGTTCTCACCACGTTGGAGCGCCGTCTTCCACCGGGAGGACGGTGCGTGGAAGCTGGTGCAACTGCACGCCTCAGTCAGGATCCCCAACGAGGAGCTGCTGGGGATGGCGATAACCGGTTGACGCCGCGAGAGAACGGGAAGCAAGGGTCTGCGCCTGGCAATGGACGGGTTCACAGAAGCCCACATCTGGCATTTCAACACTACCGGGCGCGAGCCCTGTGCCCGGCCAGGCCCAAGCGTCACCCCGCGGGACAGGGTGAGAGGGAGATCCACGATGCGCTGGCATGAGTGGAGGGATGCAGCGGCGGAAGAGCGGCGCGATGGATCTGGACGAGGAGGACGGCCGGGCGCCGGCCGAACCAGGGCCATTGCCCGCCGCTGTTACGGAAGGGCGCGGGATCTCCTCGGCCTCCTCCAGCACCTCGGTGTGATTCCGGCGCTCAAGTAAGCAGGGCACTAGGAGACGAGAAGAGTCACACCAAGCTCGGTACACGAGAGGAGATGTGACCATGGCTATCCAGGGCAACGTGAAGACGGTGCAGGACCTGTACGCCGCGTTCGGCCGAGGCGACATCCCGTTCATCCTGAACGCGCTGGCCGAGGATGTGGAGTGGCACGAGCCGCCCGGCGGCGAGGCTCCGTTCCAGGGGGTCTACCGTGGCCGCGAGGGCGTCGGGCAATTCTTCACCTGGCTGGCCGAAGCCGTCGAGGTGGAGGCGTTCGAGCCGCGCGAGTTCTATGCCCAGGGCAACACGGTCGTCGCGCTGGGTCGCTATCGCTTCCGCGCCAGGAAGACCGGCAAGACGTACGAGACCGATTGGACGATGGTCTGGCGCTTCCGTGACGGCGAGGTCGCGCAGTTCGAGATCTACAAGGATTCCGCAGCCGAAGCCGCGGCCCTGCGCCACGGGTAGCTGGCCAAGCAAGGAGACATGTCATGGCACACACACAGCGCATCTCCATCAATGGCGCCGAGCTAGCCTTCACGGTTCAGGGCGAGGGGGAGCCGGTCATCCTCATCCACGGCGGGCTCGCCGAAGCCTTTCTCCCCCTGCGCACCAGGCCCGAGCTCATCGAGCACAACCGGTTGATCGACTACGCCCGCCGTGGTTACAACGACAGCATGCTCTCTACCCCCGTCGATATCCCTGGGCATGCGGCAGACTGCCGCGTGCTGCTCGACCGCCTCGGCATCGTGCAGGCGCACATCGTCGGCCACTCCTTCGGAGGTAACGTGGCCCTGCAGTTGGCGTTGGACGCGCCGGAGACAGTTGCCTCGCTCGCCCTCCTGGAGCCGGCATTGCCCTCCGTGCTGCTGAGCTCGCCGGAGTTCGGCGGCGCGATGGCCCAGGTGATCCAGCTCTACCAGGCCGGCGATCGAGCGGCGGCCCTGGACATCTTCCTCAGCGCGGCGTGCGGTCCAGACTACCGGGCAGCGCTCGACTCGGCGCTGCCGCCCGGTGCCTTCGAGCGCGCGACAGTCGATCTGGATACCCTCCTTCAGGTCGACCTGCCAGCGCTGCAGGCCTGGACGTTCACGCGCGAGGATGCGGCGCGTATCCGCCAGCCGGTGCTCTCCGTCGTCGGCGCTGCCAGCGGGCCGCTCTTCTGGGCTATCGACGATCAGGTGCAGTCCCTGCTGCCCCAGGTGGAGACCTTCACGCTGCCGAAGGCGACGCACTTGCTGATGGTGATGAACGCCGCCGATATGGCCTCCCGGCTGGCGCGCTTCTTCGCCCGTCATCCGATACGGGTGGCTCTTTGACAGGCAGCACGCGGCACAGGGGCACTGGTTACGACGAGCAGCCGGTGCCCCCTTCGAAGCGAGGAGTGGGACCACCATGACCGAGCACGACCCCGGCAAACTGGCCATCGCCGGGCGCGCTGACGCTGTGGCAAGGACGACAGCGGCGACTCCCTTCGAGCGACTCTCTGCGCTCTGCGCAATCCTGGCCGCTGCTGTGGGCCTCCTCTACGCGGTCGCGTTCATCGTTCTCCGGAACAGCCTGCTGAGCGGGCTTGCGCTGATGCTGGGCGGGTTGCTGACCACTGCCGTGATGGTTGCTCTGTACGAGCGGCTGCGCCAGGCCGACCCTGCCTTCGCCCTGTGGGCGCTGCTGCTCGGGACAGTCGGGACGCTGGGCACGGCACTCCACGGGGGCTACGACCTCGCCAATGCCCTCCAGCCGCCGGACGTGCTCCCGAGCCTGCCGAGCGAAGTCGACCCGCGCGGCCTGTCGACCTTCGGCCTGACCGGGCTCGCGATCGTCGCCATCGCCTGGCTGATCGGGCGCAGCGGGCAATTCCCGCGAGGGCTCGGCTACCTGGGCTACCTGCTAGCGATACTCACCTTCACCCTCTACCTTGGGCGGTTGATTGTCCTCGACCCAGCGAATCCGGCCATCGCGGTGCCCGCGTTGCTGACCGGCTTCGTTGTCAACCCAGCCTGGTACGCCTGGCTGGGGGTGGTGCTCTGGCGCGGGCCGGGAGATCAGTCGTGATACACTGTCTCTCGACGGTCTCCTGTAGACAGAATCCAGCCGACTCCGGATGCCGCTCGGCCGGCTGGTGACGCGCCAGGTGGGAGAGGCGGGGGCACGGTGCTCGCACCCGCGCAGAGACCTGATCTGGCCCGGATCCAGGCCTATTACGACGAGACCTGGCTGGATTACCGTCTGCTCTGGATGAACCCGCGGAACGGCGCTATCCACTTCGGCTACTGGGATGAGCGCACCCGCAGCCATAGCGAGTCGCTGGTCAATATGAACCGGGCGCTCGCGAGCCGGATCGGCATTCAGCCGGGGCAACGCGTTCTCGATGCCGGCTGCGGCGTGGGCGGCAGCGCGATCTGGCTCGCTGAGACGTACGGCGTCGAGGTGGTGGGCATCACCCCGGTCGCCGGCCAGGTGGCCCGAGCCCGGAGCTATGCCCGCCGGCGTGGTATCACCGACCGCGTGTCGTTCGAGGAGCAGGACTATACCCGGACCACGTTCCCTGATGCGAGCTTCGACGTGGTCTGGGCGCTGGAGAGCGCCTGCCATGCGCCGGACAAACGGCTCTTCCTGGCCGAGGCGAGGCGCCTCCTCCGCCCTGGCGGCCGGTTAGGCATCGCTGAGTACATGCGCACCAGTCGACCGTACAGCGCAGCCGATGAGGCGTTGCTGCAGAGCTGGCTCTCCGGCTGGGCCATCCCCGACCTGGCGACGGCCGGCGAATGGCTGCAGTGGGCCGCGGGCGCGGGGTTCCAGGACGCGCGGGTCGAGGACATCACGCCGAACGTGTGCCCTTCGCTGCTCCGGCTCTTCCGGATGGCCACGCTGCTTTGGGGAGTCGAGCTCGCCCTGCGCGCCTGCCGCCTGCGCTCTGAGACGCAGCACGGCAACGTCCGGGGGGCACGCGATCAATATCGCGCCCTTCGGCGCGGGCTCTGGATCTACGCGATGTTGACGGCCACTGCCTCTCAAGACGGTGGAGACCGGGTCTGACATCCCAGGGACGCGGTGAACGGTACCGCCCGCCCGTGCTCCTCTCCAGCAGACTACTGTCTGGCTCCATAGAGATCTCCCTGCACACCGGGTCATGCCGCTGGCGATTTCCACCCATGTTGATATCACAATGTGTTGCAATCCCCTTGACACAAATCGTGTCAATACGCTATAGTGTCGCTAGACGGAAGGTCGCGAGCGATGAGCGGACGGACCTGATGGAGGGAGGGTTGAGCCATGTTGGAGCGTTGGAGCCCACTGGCCGAGCTGGATCGGATCGTCAACGAGATGAACCGGCTGCTCGGTGAGACGATCGAGCGCGGGCGGATGCTGCCGCGGGCGTTGGTCTCGAGGCCAGCGACCGATGTCTACGACACGCCGGAGGCGATCGTGATCAAGCTCGCGGTGCCCGGTGTGCGCCCCGATGACCTCGAGGTGACGTTGGAGCAGAACACCGTGACCATTCGGGGGCGCTACGGGTACGCGCTGAGCGAGGAGGAGGCGAAGCGGGCCACCTGGTACCGCCGGGAGATCGGTACGGGCCAGTTCGCTGAGAGCATCGTGCTGCCTGCTCCAGTCGACGCCGAGCACGCTCAGGCGACGGTGGAGAACGGGATCGTCACGCTGACCTTCCCGAAGGCTGAGCAGGCTCGGGTCAAGCGGATCGCCGTGCAGGCTGGCCAGCCACGATCCTCGTAATCGGGAGCACCGTTCATCTCCACGAGTCACAGGGGAGGTGAGCTGATGGCGCCGCGGGTGAAGACCGACGAGGAGATCCAGCAGGACGTGCTCGACGAGCTGGACTGGGACCCGGAAGTCGAGGTCACCGACGTCGGCGTCGAGGTGGACGACGGCGTGGTGACGCTGACGGGGACGGTCGATAGCTTCCTCAAGAAGTGGGCTGCTGAGCGGGCGGCGCTCCGGGTCGAGGGCGTGCGGGCCGTGGTGAACCACATCGAGGTGATCCCGAGAGGTGTGGGTGTGCGGACCGACACCGACATTGCCCGGGCGGTCGCCATGGCCCTGGAGGAGAACCCCTCGGTCCCGGCGGATCG